>CACZJT010000083.1 GCA_902781565.1 uncultured Ruminococcus sp. | reverse complement strand
CGGCGCAACGGGGGCTCTGCCCCCACGCGAACTGCGTTCGCTCCCCTGCAAGGGCTCCTCGCCCTTGACCTCGGCAAGGGGCTAACGCCGCCCCTTGCAACCGGCGTGTTTGTGCTACAGAGTGCCGCTTTCTTTATTTGCACAAGTAGGTGCTTTCATACTACCTACATCAAATAAGCATAGGGTCAAAGCCCCTTGAACGACTGCCGCGGGTGTCTGATATTTCAGCTGCAAATAATTTTTGCCAAAGGCAAAAATGCCGCGAACAGCCCCGTGCGGGAGCACGATCTGTCTAACAAAAACGCCATAGCACCTCCGAACTCTTCTCGGAAATACTATGGCATGGATATATCGTATCTGTTCGCTCGGTCATCGGCTCACTTCAGCATAAAGAAAAATACTATCAGCGCATTGACTATCCCCAGCGTGACTCCCGCACCTACCTGCGTGGGCGTGTGTCCTACAAACTCCTTCAGCTTCACTTCGGGCAGCTTCTCCGAGGTCAGCAACTCTATGCCCTTCACAAGCTCCTTGAGTACCTGCGTCTGCTTGCCCGTTTCCAGCCTTACTCCCATGGCGTCATGACATACTATCACCGCCAGTATGAACGACAGCGCGAATTCGTATGTGCCGAAGCCCTTCACAAGCCCCGTTATCGCCGCCAGCGAAGTCACCGTCGCCGAATGCCCGCTCGGCATACCTCCGTCCCCGAAAAGCCTGTTGATGTCGAAACGCTTGTTGACTATCGCGTGAATGATGGCTTTCAGCACCTGCGCTTCCAGCCACGAACCCAGCGGGGTAAGTATAAACGGATTTGTAAAAAAATTCTTTAAGTATTCCATGATATCATTCCTCTAATATATATGGATCATACGCTGTCTATGCGCTGTCTTGCCACAAGCTCGGCGAAAAAGCCGTTTTTTTCGATCAGTTCCTCATAACTGCCGTCCTCTATTATCCACCCGCCGTCAAGGACTATTATGCGGTCGCAGCTCCGTATCGTTGACAGCCTGTGAGCTATGACTATCCGCGTGCAGCCCAGCCCGCTCAGCGATTCCGAGACCTTGTGCTGCGTGATGTTGTCGAGGGCGCTGGTGGCTTCGTCCAGTATCATCAGTTTCGGACGGGGCGCTATTGCGCGGGCGATGACCAGCCGCTGACGCTGACCTCCCGAAATACCTCCGCCGCCCTCGGAGACTATGGTGTGCATTCCCATAGGCATACGCCGTATGTCCTCGGCTACGCCCGCAAGCTCCGCAGCTTCCCATGCGTCGTCAAGGGTCAGCTGCGGGGCTGAAATGGTGATGTTCGAGAAAATGTCCCCCTGGAACAGCTTTCCGTCCTGCATGACTATGCCTATCTTCCGCCGCAGGGATTTAAGGTCGAGCTTGCCTATGTCCTTGCCGTCGTAGTAGACCGACCCCTTCTGCGGCTTCTCAAATCCCAGCAGCAGCCGCACGAGGGTGGACTTCCCGCAGCCCGTCCTGCCGACTATCGCAACATACTGTCCCGCACGTATTTTCAGCGAAAGATCGTCCAGTACGGGCGGCATACCCTCCCCGTATGAGAAGGACACATTGCTAAGCTCCACCGCCCCCGATATGCGGGTGACGACCTCCTTGTTTTCGTCTATCTCGGGCTTTGCTTCAAAAATAGGCTTCACCGCTTCGAGTATGGGCTTTATCTGCGCCGCCGAAAGTGCCGACATCGAAAGCATTGCGAACGCCGAGGAGACCACTCCGTAAGCCGCAGTAAAGGCGTAGTAATCCGCAGCTCCTATCCCCGATCTTACGGCGGTGTAGTACATGACTGCCGTTCCCGCAAGGGCTATGGCGGTCACAACTGCCTGATTGACCTTTATTATGAGAGGCGGATCGTATTCGAGCCGCGCTGTCTCGGCGTAGAGCCTGCCCCAGCGTGCGAACGCCCGCTTCTCCGAGCCCGAGAGCTTTATCTTCTGTATGCCCGAAATGAGCGCGAAGGTCATGCCGCTCTCGCGGGAAGCGACCTCTGTTTTCTGTCTGTTGACCTTAGTCTGTATCTGTACGGATATGACCGAAAATATCATCGTCGCCGCGATGACCGCAAGGGCGGGCACCGTCAGTGCGGGGGCGTAGGAGAATATCTGTATCACGTATATGAGAGAATACACCGCCGTCAGCGCCGATGACAGCACCGTGTCTATGAGCAGGGTGCAGAGCGTTCCGATGTACTCCATTCGCTGCGAGAGCTCACCCGCGCTGTATTCGCGGAAGAAATCTGCGGGCAGCGAGAGCAGTCTCATCATCGAAGCCGATCCCACGGTGAGATCCATTTTTGTGCTTATCCTTGTCAGCAGCAGCGTATGTATGGCATTCAGCGCCGCGGAGCTTATGGTCACGCATATGAGGAACGCCGATATCGCCCACAAGAGCCGCATATCTCCGGAGTTTATCACGCTCCCTAAGATGATGCTGTTTATCTTCGGCACCAGCATTCCCACCAGCGCGGCGAGCAGCATGGCGAGGTTTATCATCAGCACGTCCGCCCGCGATACCGTTCCCGCCATGAATCTGAGAAACCCCCGTATGCTCACCTTTTCGAGCGGGAAGGGTCTGTAGAACACCATAGCTTCATCGCTCAGTTCCCCGACGTTTTTGCGGTTCACTTTGACCCGCCTGCCGCTCCCGTCAATAAAGGTATAGCCCGAGAATCCCGAGGGTATCAGTGCCGCCGTACTGCCGTCGGACCTGCGCTTTGCCAGCATAGCCCCCGATGCGCGTTTATACCAGCCTTCGGTGAGCTTCACCCGCCTGTGCATTATCCCGTGAGGGCGCAGCATATACTCCAGCTGGTCGGCGGGGTCCGTGATGTTGTCGGGCACCTCGGAGGGTCTTATGCCGAAGGACTGCAATATCTCCCCGACGGCGTTTTTCGCTCCGTCGCCGCCTAAGAACACGCTGCGTCCCCCCGTGACAGCTCCCGCGATATCCATGAATGAATCGGCGAATGCCTCGCTGTCACGCTGTTTTCTTTGCTTTATCTGTTCGTCGAACCAGCCCACGGGCTTTCCGACCTCCTTATTCGTTCGTTACAAGGCGGGTATAGAAACCGCCCTTTGCGTATAATTCATCGTGAGTGCCCCGCTCTATGACCTCGCCGTTTTCCAGGACGATTATCTCGTCGCAGCCCCGAATGGTCGAGAGCCTGTGCGCCACCACTATGCAGGTCATGCCCCTGTCCTCTATGGAGCGCACCACCTCATACTCGGTCTTTGCGTCAAGAGCCGAAGTCGCTTCATCGAGTATTATCACCGTAGGCTCCTGCGCCAGCACCCGGGCTATCTCCATTCGCTGACGCTGACCGCCCGAAAGATCCTTGCCGCCCTCGGTGAGCCTGTGGTTATAGCCCCCGTCACGCCGCATGATGTCCTCATGGAGGTGAGCGTCGCGGGCAGCCATTATCATCTCAAAATCCTCTATGGTGCTGTCCCACATCTTTATATTTCCCGCGATAGTGTCCTCGAACATGATGATGTCCTGATCCACCACCGCCACCGAGCCCCTGAAAATGGCGCGGTCTATCTCGTCTATAGGCTTGCCGTCAAAGAGTATCTCCCCGCTCCAGGGCTTGTACAGCCCCGATATCAGCTTCGAGATAGTGGACTTCCCGCAGCCCGAGGGTCCCACGAAGGCTACCCTGCTGCCCTGTTCGAGGGTCATGCTGAGATCCTTTATGAGCGGTTCGCCGAGCCGGGAGTAGCCGAAGGTCACGTTTTTAAGCTCTATCTTTCCCGTGAGCTTGCCGTATTCTATATCCTCACGCACAGGCTCCGAGCTGTCGTCGGGGACGTCGGTGGGGTATTCCATGACGTCATCGACCCGCTCCATCTCGGTGCGCATCTCCTGAATGGTCTGTCCCGCCGTGATGAGCGTCCCCGCAGGCTGAGTAAAAGCGGTCAGAAAGCCCTGGAATGCCATTATCATACCCACGGTAAACCTGCCGTTCATGGTGAGGTAAACGCCCAGTATGAGTATCACCGCCGAGGACAGCTGCGACACCAGCGCAGGCAGCATACCGAGGCGGCAGTTCAGCTCCGCGAAGCGCACGTTCATGGTGTTGACGCTCGCCTGATAGCCCGACCACTTCTCAAAGAAGCCGTTCTCCGCACCGCTCGCCTTGATAGTTTCTATCATCTCTATGCCTGCCACCGTAGCCCCTGAGAGCTTGCCGCTGTCACGCATCTGCACGCGGATAAGGTTGACCCGCTTTTTCGATACGGCTTGAGATATCTGAAAGTTTATTATGACCGACAACAGCCCGACCGCCGCCAGCGCGGGGCTGTAGCTTATCATGATGACAAGGTAGAACAGCATAGCCACGGTATTCATCGCAAGGGGAGCTATGGTGTTGACCAGATTTGCGGCTATGGTGCTGTTCGACCTCTGCCGCTGCTGTATATCTCCCGCCATTCGCTGGGAGAAGAACTCTACGGGCATTCTGAGCACCTGCCACATGAACGAGGTGCTTCCTGCCGCCGCGAGCCTGCCGTTTATACGCAGTGAGTATATCCCCTGCACCCATGCCACGGCTGTCTGTATGATACCGAACGCCGTCAGCGCTATAAGGAACGGCACGAGCAGAGAGGGGGCTTCCCCCGAAAGCAGCTTGTCCATGAATACCCGCGCGAAAACGGGGTTTATTATCCCCATGACCGAGAGTATGAGCGAAGTCAGCGCCGTGAACAGCACCGCCGTACCCGTACCTTTGAGCCGTTTTGAAGCGAACTCTATCATGCTCTTTGGCTTGCCGCCCTGCCTGAACTCCTCCGAGGGCTCGAAGGTCAGCACTATCCCCGTGAAAGCCTTGTCGAACTCCGCCATAGGGACCTTCACGCTCCCGCGGGCGGGGTCGTTTATGAACACGTAGTTCCCCTTAAATCCGCAGAGCACCACGAAATGATTGAAATTCCAGTGTATTATGCAGGGAAAGCTCCCGCTCTTTCGCAGGGCGTCGGGCTCAAATTTGAAGCCCTTTGCGGCGAGCCCGTAGGTCGCCGCGGCTTTGAGGATATTCGACGCCTTTGAGCCGTCGCGGGAAACTCCGCAGTCGCGGCGCACCTGTTCGAGCGCCACCCATTTGTTATAGTATGCCAGCACCATCGTAAGGCAGGCAGCCCCGCATTCGAGAGCTTCGAGCTGCATTACGACGGGCACCTTTGCCACCTTATCCCTGACGGGCTTTTTCATCTTAGCTCCAGCCATTCTGCGCCTCCGTCAGCCGTTTGTCAGAAATGATATGGGCGATATGCTATCGACGGTTATGACCGCCTTATAAGCCCCATCGGGAAGGTCGGCGGGTGCAGAAGCCCTGTAAGCGAAATCCCCTTCTGCGAGGGAGGAAATATGTATGGTATAGGGGTCGTCCGACGCGTCCACGAGAGCGGGCGTCCTGCCGATATGCGAGATAGTGAAATTCTGTCCCCCGACCTTGACCACCGCGCCCGGTTGGGGCAGGGTCACGGTATCCTCGGGAATATATACAGTCAGCACACCGTCGGAGCAGTAAGCCCCCGTGTTTATGGTAGTTTCGAGCCGTCCGAAAATGCACCAGACCCCTGCTCCTATCAGCAGGAGCAATACTGCCGCCAGCATGAGCCACACCGAGGGCTTAGCCGAAGCGATATAATCGCTGAGCTGTTCGGGGGAGTTTATGCTGTCCATGCTTTGTTTTCTGAAAATGCTGTGTTCTTCCGCCATATGCGACCTCCGAATCGACATAATGATACATTTTAATTCTATCACAAAACGAGCAGCTTGTCAATACGCCGTGAAAACAAAGAGGAAAATCATAATTTGTGGGTTTATCGCAAAGTTGTGATAACGACATATCGCGGGTCCAGCCGCGCGAGGCTGGCGAGGATTCCTAAGGGCGAGGAGCCCTTAGGCAGGGGAGCGAACGAAGTTCGCGTGGGGGCGGCGCCCCCGTTGCGCCGCAGGCGCAAAAAGCACACGTCCCGACAGCACAAATCCCCGCCACGAACCGCACACGAACCGACCGTTTAAATCGGCGATACCAAAAAATGTGCAGTAAGGGCAGAAACGAACCGACCCGCACAAAGTAACGTGAACAGACGTATCGCCGATTTAATTTCACGAAAGAGCGAATGCGATTTTCGTGAAACCCCAAACCTGCCGCAAGGCAGGCTGGGGCAAGGTACGCCCTACGTTATCCACGGGCACACGGAAACCTAAAGGTTTCTTAGGTGCGCCCCTACACAAATGGAACAACGTAACGTTGTTCGAGTCAAGGGGCGGGAGCTGCACCAACGCAGCCCAGCCGCCCCGCCCTACATCGGTTTGTGCAGTACGGTCAGCCTTACAAATTATGATTTATGATAATTTACCTTGTTGTTCCTATGAATATTTGTAAAAAGTGTTGCATTTTTCGCTCCGATGTGTTATAATGATTATATCACGACTTGAAAGGACTGTTTTCAATGAAAAAACTTATGATCGGAAACGAGGCTTTCGCTCGCGGTCTTTACGAAGCGGGCTGCGAATTCGTTTCCTCATATCCCGGTACTCCCTCCACCGAGGTCACGGAGTTCGCCGCGAAATTCGATGAGATGTACGCCGAATGGGCACCTAACGAAAAGGTGGCTATGGAAGCCGCTCTCGGTGCTTCCATAGCGGGCAGACGCAGCTTCTGCGGCATGAAGCACGTTGGTCTTAACGTCGCCGCCGACCCGCTCTATACCGCAGGTTATACGGGCGTCGGCGGCGGTATGGTGGTCTGCGTCGCGGACGACCCGGGACTTCATTCCTCCCAGAATGAACAGGACTCCCGCCATCACGCTATCGCTTCCAAGGTGCTTATGGTCGAGCCTTCCGATTCTCAGGAATGTAAGGACTTCACCAAGGCGGCATTCGAGCTTTCCGAACAGTTCGACTGCCCCGTTATCGTGCGCCTTACCACACGTATCGCTCACTCCCAGTCGAGCGTTGAGCTTTGCGACAGGGTAGTTCCCGAACATAAGCCCTACGTCAAGACCCCATCGAAGTTCGTTATGGTGCCCGCCAACGCCAAGCGCCGTCACCCCGTCGTAGAGCAGAAGCTCCGCGACGCCGCTAAGTTCGCCGAGACTTCGCCGCTCAACCGCGTTGAGTATAACGACACCAAGATCGGCGTTATCACCGCAGGCGACTGCTACGTTTACGCCAAGGAAGCCCTCGGCGATAAGGCGAGCTATCTCAAACTCGGTATCGTGAACCCACTGCCCGTGGATATTATCCGCGATTTCGCCGCAAAGTGCGATAAGGTTTACGTCATCGAGGAGCTTGATGACATCATCGAAACTCACTGCAAGAAGAACGGCATAGATGTTGTCGGCAAGGAGGTTTTCGGCTGGGAATACGAGATATCACAGGCGATAGTCCGCGAGAAGATACTCGGCATAAAGCCCGAGGTCATGACCTTCGATGAGGACGTTCCCGTTCGTCCCCCCGTTATGTGTGCGGGCTGTCCCCACAGAGGACTGTTCTACTGCCTGTCGCAGCTGGGCGTTTACGTTTCGGGTGACATCGGGTGCTATACGCTGGGCTCTGCGGCTCCGCTGAACGCTATGGATACCACTATCTGCATGGGTGCTTCCATAAGCGCTCTCCACGGCTTCAACAAGGCTTCGGGCGGCGATACCTACAAGCACACCGTAGCAGTGATAGGCGATTCGACTTTCATGCACAGCGGCATGACGGGACTTGTGAACATAGCCTATAACGCCACCAATTCCACCGTTATCATACTTGACAACTCCATCACGGGCATGACGGGTCATCAGCAGAACCCCACCACGGGCAAGAACTTAAAGGGCGACCCCGCCGCCGCGGTGAACCTCGAGGAGCTGTGCAGGGCTATCGGCATAAAGAGCGTCCGCGTTGTTGACCCATATCATATGGCTGAAACGAAAAAGGTCATAGAGGAGGAGCTTGCGAAGGACGAGCCTTCCGTGATAATCTCCCGCCGTCCCTGCGCTCTGCTCAAATACGTGAAGCATAACCCGCCCCTGCATGTTGACGCGAACAAGTGCGTGGGCTGCAAGCAGTGCTTGAAGGTCGGATGTCCCGCCATCTCCATGAAGGACAGACCCGAGGGCGACGCCAAGAAGACCAAACTCAGCGTGATAGACCACACCCTCTGCGTGGGCTGCGGTATCTGTAAGGAGCTTTGTAAGCCGGGGGCTATCGTGGAATGATCCGTATTGCGTAATGATTTGAATGACTTACGGAAGGTGACGGACAAATGTTCAAAAGAGCCGTACTCGCGGTAACAGGTATCCTTTTGATCGGTGTCAGCGTACTTATAGCTTTGACGGCAGGACACGGACACGGAGACACGGAAAGCACCACGGTACTTTCTGCGGATATTTTCTTTGAGGTGCTGGCAATGACGTCGCCGCTCCTGATAACGGGGACGATACTTTTGATATACAATGTACGCTCACTTTTCAAAGGTGATGACAAATAACACCGCCGAAACGATGATATTACCATGACCGCAATTACCCGAAAGGAGCCTCCCCCATGTCCGAACAGACGATACTTCTATTCTGCGCATTCGGCGTGCCGATCGTGCTTATCGCGGCGGGGGCTGCGGCAGTGGGGTTTATACTGCGGAGGGTGCGTCCCGACCTTTACATGACCGATGAGGAAAAAGAGCGGGCAAAGCAAAGGGCATGGGAGCAGGCGGCTTTAGGCGGCGAAAACGCAGGTACAAATAACAACAAAGATGATAACAAGGAGCAAATATAAATGGAAACGAGATCAATAATGATAGTCGGCGTGGGCGGACAGGGAACTCTGCTCGCTTCGCGCATACTGGGCAGTGTGTTCCTGTCCGAGGGCTATGATGTTAAAGTAAGCGAGGTACACGGCATGAGCCAGCGCGGCGGCTCGGTCGTTACATATGTAAAGTACGGCGAGAAGGTATATTCTCCCGTAGTTGAGCTGGGCGAAGCGGACGTTATGATAAGCTTTGAGCAGCTCGAATGTGCGAGGTGGCTGCCCTACCTTAAAAAGGGCGGAAAGCTCGTGACCTCCGACCAGAAGCTCGACCCCATGCCTGTCATAACGGGAGCGGCGGTATATCCCGAGGACATACTCGGCAAGATAGCCGCAAAGGGCGTTGAGGTAACGGCGGTGGACGCACTGGGGCTTGCGGAGCAGGCGGGAACGTCGAAAGCCGCGAACGTAGTGCTGATGGGCGTAGTATCGAAGAAGCTGCCCTTTGAGGAGAGCGTATGGCAAGCGGCGCTTGAAAAATGCGTCCCCGCGAAGTTCTTAGAGCTGAACAAGAAAGCCTTCGCGCTCGGAAGGGAAGCGGTGTAAACAAATCATAATTTGGCAGGGGCTGAATAATAATTCGGAATTCGGAATGCGGAATGCGGAATTGAAGGTGTCCGCCTGCGGCGGACGTTTATGCGGACGCGGTTTCGCGAGCGAAACCGCTCCGCCGAAGCCGCAAAGCACAGAAAGTGTAAAATGACCGCAAGCACAAAAAAAGAAAGCGGCACACTGTAGCACAGACAGCGGGTCCAGCCGCGCGAGGCTGGCGAGGATTCCTAAGGGCGAGGAGCC
>CACZJT010000082.1 GCA_902781565.1 uncultured Ruminococcus sp. | reverse complement strand
GCCCCGACCCTACACCGAATAATGCGGGACGAATGGCGGGAGCAAGCCCCCGCCCTACATCGGTTTGTGCAGTACGGTCAGCCTTACAAATTATGATTTGTTTTTCTCATTATATCATATCTGTTCACAAAAATCAACCCCGAAAAAACGCGCGGCATCTCTGCCGCGCGTAGGGATATTCTCTTACTGCTCAAAGCCTGTGTACTTCGGTGCTCTCTGCTGTGCGGGTGCGGCGGGAATGGAGGGAGCATCGTTTGAAACTACGCCCTTTATGCCCGCGGCAAGCCCCGCAAGTCCCTGTATCTCACTCGGGATTATGATCTTCGTAGCCTTGCCGTCCGCAGCTTTCGTGAAGGCTTCAAGACTCTTGAGCTGAATGACCGCATCGTTCGGGTTGGCGGCGTTCAGCTTTACGATACTGTCAGCCAATGCCTGCTGTACCATCTGGATAGCCTGCGCTTCACCTTCCGCTTCCAGTATCTTCTGCTGCTTCAGAGCATCAGCCTGGAGTATCTTCGCTTCGCGGTCAGCCTGCGCACGCAGTATCTTGGACTCCTTGTCACCCTCTGCAACGAGTACCTGCGACTTCTTCTCGGCTTCCGCCTGGATGACTTTCTCACGGCGCTCACGGTCTGCCTTCATCTGCTTTTCCATCGAATCCTGTATCTCGGGAGGCGGGATTATGCTCTTTAACTCGACACGAATGACCTTTATGCCCCAGCGGTCGGTGGCTTCATCGAGTACGCGGGTGATGTTGGTGTTGATGAGGTCGCGGGAGGTCAGCGTGGCTTCGAGGTCGAGGTCGCCGACTATGTTACGCAGCGTGGTGGCGGTCAGGTTCTCTATGGCCTTGATCGGACGCTCGACGCCGTAGGTGAACTGCATGGCGTTCGTTATCATGAAGAATATTACCGTGTCGATCTTCATGGTGACGTTATCCTTGGTGATAACGTCCTGGGGCGGGAAGTCTATTACCTGCTCCTTCATGTTGACTTTCTTTGAGATACGGTCGATGAACGGTACTTTAACGTGTATTCCCGTGCCCCAGGAGCAGTGATAGGCTCCGAGCCTTTCTATTACCCACTCATAGGACTGGGGAACGACCTTGATGTTCGCAATGACCACGAGCACCAGTATAACTACTATCACGAGAATGATTATCATTGAACTCGACATAAAATTTCCTCCTTTATCGGATCGTCACAGCGACCCGTACATTTCATAACTATTGTGCAGGGTGCATGGTGCAGGCTCACCTTGCGACGATGAGCTTGGAACCGTCCACCTTGCAGACGGTGACTATCGCGCCCTCGGCGATGTCCCCGCCGTCAGCCGAGCGTGCCGCCCAGTAAACGCCGTCGAGCTTCACTCTGCCCTCGCCCGAATCGTTGTTGATAGGCTCGACCACCGTGGCTTTCCTGCCGATGTCATGGTTCTCGGTAGGGTCCCGGGGCGTCTTTCTTTGCAGCTTCTTCACGAGAGGTCTCGAAAGCACCAGCAGTACGGCGCTCGACACAGCGAATATCGCAAGCTGCCATACGAATCCAAGCCCCGCTATCGCCGCAAGCATGGCGAGCAGCGCACCCGCGGCGAACCATATCGAAACGAGCGCATTGAGCGTCAGCCCCTCGACTATCAGAAACACCACAAATGCTATCGCCCAGCCCGTGATCTGCGGATTAGCCGCAGCAGCTTTAAACAGTTCCTCCATTTCAGGCATCTCCTTTCTTATACTAATTCCTAAAAGGTTAGTAGACAAAGATTGGTGCTGACGGCTCAGCAATCAAGGAAAGCGACCGCAGTTGGACTGTCGCCCTGCAAGGGAGCTTGACGATGAGTGATGAGCCGTCAGTGCCGAGATTTGTCTGCTGTTCTTTTAGGGATTAGTATTATTGACCGCCCATTGAGGCGAGCTTTTTTTCAACGATCACTACCGACGACCACACCGCCGCTATGAGCATGAGCAGCACCGCCCACGCCGAAGCCGCGCCCGCAGTCTCGCCCGCGACGATGTACGCGAACATGGTCACAACAGCCGACAGCGTAAGAGCCGCCGCCCCGCTTATGACCCACAGCCTGCCGCAAAGCCCGTTTGCGAGCTTCCATGAGCGGTTGTCGGCAAGAGCCCGTTCGGTGCGGAAGCCGAAGGCGTAATCGCGCCTTTTCCCCGCTCTCTCCCTCATGCAAAGTCCGCCGACTATCACCGCGGAAGCTATCACGATCGTCACGATAAATACAGGCTCGAACATATCCCTTTCACTCCTTTTGAGCGCCTGAAATCGGCGGAGGATATGCTCCGATATCATTATACCACACCCCGCCCGATTTTTCAAGAGCTTTTTAATAATTTTTGAAAAAATATTGTTCTATTCATTTCATCTGTCCGCCGTTCTCTGCGGCTGTATTTATGATAGCACAAAAAAATTTTTTGTGCAACCACGTAAAGGGGAAGCTATGGCGCGAAACGCGGAAACGATACCGCGCAAGAGGGAAACTCCTAACTCATGACAGGGTATCAATACCCTGTGAAGCGATTCATGATTACTGATCGACCGCGCTATTGACATTTCGGAGGAAATATATTATAATAAAGATGTAATGTCTGCCGCGGGGCTGTTCATGTCGCGGCAGCGTATAATAAACGGAGGTGCAGATATGAAAACTTATAAAAGACTTCTTTCCGCATTGGCGGCTCTCGCCTTTGCGGCGGCGGCGGCTTCCTGCGGGAGCAGCGCTTCGGGCGGCTCGGCAAACAGCGAGGAGGACGACCTCGCAAGCTACGAAGATCAGGTAGTGGTAGAGGACACCGAGGAGGTGGACTCTATCCCCGAGGGCGCGGAGAACGAGCTGGAATGGCTCTCCTACTTTGACATCAACCCCTCGAAGAACTCAAAGGAAAAGCGCGTAGACCTCGATCTCTTCGAGAAGAAGGGCGGCAAGATCAAGTATTCCGCGACTTCCTCAATGACAAAGTACGATCAGCTTGCGGCACGCCTGCTCTCTAACGACCCGCCCGATATGTTCTGGTTCGAGCAGAAGATGACCTATCCCGTTTACTGCGTAAAGGGAATGTTCCAGCCCGTTGACCCCATCGTTGATTTCGACAGCGACCTCTGGTCGGATATGAAAGACTTAGCGGACAAGTATACGCTGGGCGGCGAGCATTACGTTGCTCCCGTTGAGGTATCGGCTCTCTCGGTAATGACCTACAACAAGGACTTCATCGAAGCCAACGCCCTCGACGACCCCTATGATATCTACATGGAGGGCGACTGGACATGGGACGAGTGGTACAGGCTCATGCAGGAATACGTTGCGGGCGGCACCGCCGAGGAGGAGCGCTACGGCGTGAACGGCTGGTTCGGTGCCTTCTTCTTCCAGTCAACGGGCAAGACCCTTATCCAGTACGACGCCGAGAAGGACGAGTATGTGTCGAACATCATGGACCCCGACTTCGACCGCGCTTCTTCCCTGCTCTATGACGTTCAGAAGAACCATATGTACTACCCCGACTGGATAGGCTCGGCTACCGACTGCTTCAAGAAAAACATACTCTTCTACGGAATGGGCACATGGGCTGTAAGCCCCAAGGAGGGCGACAACTGGGGGATAGTACCCATGCCCCGCGACCCCAACTCCGACAAGCTCTACACCACCATCGGACTTACCGCCTATATGTGGGTAAAAGGCTCGCAGAAGAACGACGCCATGAGGATATGGAACGAGTGCGCAAGGATAGCCGCCACCGACCCCCAGTACACCGAAGCGGGCAAGGAGAAGTTCTTTGTCACCCAGCCCTACTGGACGGAGGAGATGTACGAGATGGCAAACGTTGAGCCTATCTCCGACAAGTACATCAAGGTCGTAGACCCCGGCTACGGCATATCCACCGAGCTCTCAAACGACGACGCCGCGACCAATCCCACCAAGGAAGCCGTTATCCCCTATATGTACAGCTCGGTAATGAAGACCGACGACGACGGCAAGCAGTACACCTGGACACAGCTCCGCGAGATGTACTCCGCGACGATAGATTCAAACCTCAAGGACTTCAATGCCGAGTATCACAAGTTCCTCGGCAAGTGACCACGGCTGTTTCGAGAACAGACAGCTTAAACAGCGTAGATAAAGTAGTATGAAAAGAAAAATAATCGGGCTCGCTGCCGCCGTACTGCTCATGACGGCGGCTGCGGGCTGCTCCGAGCCGAAGGAAACAGCCGCCGAAACGGAGAGCGAAAGCTCCTCCGTACAGTCGGATAAGACCGATACACCCGCGGAATTCGACTTCGGCAACACGGAAAATGTAAGACGGGACACGACAAATATATCATACGGCGCTCCCGTCCGCGTGGAAGCGCTGGGACAGCCGCAGACGCCCTCGGGGAGCAATATAGTCCCCCCCGAGGACAGTGCGGAACTTTCGCTCCTTATCACCGACGACCACATAACCGACTACGAAGCCGCGGCTGAGAACTTCCGCTCCATAGGCGGTAAGGTCAAGGTGATAAAGGCTCAGCGGGGGGAGCTTTGCGGGCTCATCTCCGCAAAGGCGCTCTCAAAGCAGGCGGTGGACATCGTGCAGTTCGACAACGGCATGATGTTCCCCTACGGGGCGGCTAAGGGACTGATAGAGCCCGCAGACTTAGCCCTCGATATGCGCGACCCCAAGTGGGACGAGGTGAAAAAGCTCTCGGCGGACTTCACCATGAACAACTGGCATTACGTGCTGGCGTTCGGCAGGACTGCCGAAACGGTGCTGTTCTACAACAAGCCCCTCTTCGAGACATACAGGCTCGACGACCCCGAAAGGCTCTACACCGCGGGTGAGTGGACTACCGACAAGTTCTGCTCGCTCCTGCGGGAATGGCGGGGAATGGGTGCCGAATGTACGATAGCGGGTCACGACTTCGAGCGGGGACTTCTCTTCGGCTCGGGTCAGACTATGGTGCGCTATGACGGCGGCGCGGAGGGCTATTCGAGCAACATCTATATGCCCGACATAAACGAGGTCATGGGTAAAATATACAGCCTCAAAAACGATAACATCATCGGCGGCACCGACGCGGGCGACATCGAAAGCGCCCTGAACAAGGGCGTGCTGTTCTGGTCGGGGACGTATGCGGAGAGCCTCAGGGCGGGCGCTTCGGGCATCGGGGCTGTCCCCTACCCGACATTGAAGGGCGGCAACAACTGCTATGCCGCGAAGTATGACGGATTAGCGCTCGTCAAGGGTACGAAGAACACCGACTCGGCGAGGGCTTATTTTGAGTGCGCCCTTGCGGAGAGCCACGAGCCGAAGGGCGATTTCGCGGGGGTATTCGCCCCGCAGGGAAAGGCTCTCTACGATTTCGGCATGGGTATATCGCCTATGGTATCGGACAGCTCCGCCCGCGCTAACGGCGACTACGACAAGGCGATAGTCCCGCTTCTCTACTCCGCCGACCCGAACATCGGCACATGGGACGACATATGCTACTACTTCTCCTACGACCTCCACCCCGAGCTCACGAACCTCAACAACGAGCTGTCGGAGAGGATCTTTGGAGATCAAAATTAGGGATTCGGAACAGAACCATAAAAATGCGTCTGCCAAAGGCGGACACCGGCATCAGCGAAGCTAATGCAAATTCCGAATTCAACATTCCTGATCCCGTATTATTAAAAAGGCGGTGTTTTATGGCTGCGGTCAAATGGACAGAGGAACAGAAAAGGGCTATCGAAACGACCGACAGGGGCGTGGTCGTTCCCGCGGCGGCGGGGAGCGGCAAGACCGCGGTGCTTATCGAACGCACCGTAAGACTGCTCGAGGACAGGGATAAGGATATCCCCGCCGAAAGGCTCCTCGCCGTGACATTCGCAAAGGACGCGGCGAATCAGATACGCAGCAAACTCCGCGCGGCGCTCGCCAAAAGGCTCGTGGGGGAGACCGACCCCGCCCGCCGCGAATGGCTCTCCCGCCAGCAGGAAATGCTTCCCCTCGCGCGGATAAGCACCATAAACGCCTTCTGTCTCGACCTCGTGAAGGACAACCTGAACGAGTTCGACTATCGGGGCGGCATACGCATCTGCGACGACGAACAGGCGAAGTCTATCCTCGACGAAGGTATGCACGAAGCCTTTGAACAGCTCTGCGCCGAGTCCCCCGAGCGCTATGAGATGCTCATAGACGCTTTCACCGACAACAGCGAAAAGACCCTCGAAAAATACGTCCGCGATCTGTACTATTTCAGGCGCTCCCTCGCCTTTCCCGCCGACTGGACGAAAAAGGCTCTCGCCGACCTGCGCAGCACAGCCTATACCGACCGCATCATCTCCGAATATCTCAAAAGGCTCGGGAGCAATATCGCCGAAGCGCTGAAGCTCTGCGACGAGGAAGCCGCCGTTGCCGCCCTTATCCCCAATAACGACAAGCTGCTCGGTCTGTGCATTAATGACCGCGACCTGATAAAACTGCTCGAAAAGGCAGTCGCCACGGGGGAGATAGAGACCATAAGCAAGGCGCTTTCGGAGCTTAAATTCGGGCGTCTGACGGCGCCCTCGAAAAAGGGACTTGACGACGATCGGCTCCGCAGTCTTGAGCTTTACTACGGGGAATTCAAGCAGATACGCGACAGTATCAAGGACGAAACAGACACGGTAAAAAAAGCCCTCGGCAGTTTCGGGCACGACCCCTACACCGCCATGAAGGATTCGGCTGACATCTTTGAAGCCCTCTCGCGGCTCACAGACCTGCTCGAAGCGGCGGTGGGCGCCGTCAAGCTCGATAAGGGACTTGCGGAATTCAGCGACATAGAGCGTATGGCGATGTCGCTCCTCGTTACCGATGATGAGGGCGTTCCCCGCCGCACAGAGCTTGCGGAGCGGCTCCGTAATGAGCGCACCTACCGCGTGATGCTCATAGACGAATATCAGGACGTCAACAACTTGCAGGAGATGATCTTCCGCGCCCTCTCGGATACCGACGACCTCTCCATGCAGGGACGAAACGTTTTCATGGTGGGCGACGTCAAGCAGTCGATCTACCGTTTCAGACAGTCGAACCCCAGACTTTTCCGCGAGGCGGTGAAGCTGGGGCGCAGCGAGAACTGTGAACAGCTCTGCGAGATACGCCTGACCCGCAATTTCCGAAGCCGCAGGAACATACTGGATTTCGTGAACCTCATGTTCAGGCGGCTCATGAGCGAACAGCTGGGCGAGGTGGATTACAACGAGGAGGAAGCCCTCTACTACGGAGCCGCCTACCCCGCCGAGGATCCCCCCGTGAGCCTTATGCTCATAGATACGGGCGAGAATGACGGCAGCGATGACGAGGACGAGGGTACTCTCAAATACTACATCTTCGGCGAGGAGGAGCTTGCCGCCGCGAAGCGTATCAAGGCTATGCTCGCGGCGGGTGTGCCCGTGACCGAGGGCGGCGTTCTGCGCCCCTGCCGTCCCTCGGACTTCTGCGTGCTTTCCCGCAACCGCATAGGCTGTGCGAGAGCCGCCGCCGCGATAGCTCATGTGGGCTTACGCGCCGAGTCGGAGCAGACCGAGGGCTACATGGGCTCGCGGGAGATAGTCACTATGGTGAACCTCCTGCGGGTCATAGATAACCCCACAAAGGACAATCCTATGGCTTCGGTCATGCTCTCGCCGATAATGGGATTCACAGCCGAGGAGCTGGGGAAGCTCAGGCTCTACTGCTTTAACGAAAAGGGACAGATAGAAAAGCGGCTGTTCCAGATAATCAAAGCCGTGTCCGCAGACGAGAACGCCGACGAGAAGGAAGCCGACCGCATAGACACGGGCGACCCCGTCCTCGAAAGCAAGTGCCGCCGCGCGGCGGAGCTTGTGGAGCGCTTCGGCTTCTACGCCATAAGCATGACCCTCGAGGAGCTTATCGTGCGTATCTACGAGGAAACGGATTTCTTCGCCGTGGCAAGCGTTTTCGAGAATTCGGCACAGCGCCGCGCGAACCTGCGGCTCCTGACACAAAGAGCCGCCGAGTATGAACGGGACTTCACGGGAGGTATCGCGGGGTTCCTGCGCTTCCTTGACAGCGTGACGGCGGCGGGCGGCGACTTCAAGCAGGCGGTCACGGTGACGGCGGGGAGCGATTCGGTGAGCGTAAAGACCTTCCACCGCTCTAAGGGACTTGAATACCCCTTTGTTTTCCTCACAAGGCTCTGGGGGAGCTTCAATCTCTCCGACACCCGCGAAAGACTGCTGCTGAACGAGCGGCTCGGGGCGGGCGTGAACTACCTGCGCCACGACAAGCTCATGAAGGTCAAGACCGCCGCTCACATCTCTATGGCGGAAGCCACCAAAACGGAGCTTATGAGCGAGGAGCTGAGACTTCTCTACGTAGCTATGACCCGCGCCAAGGAACAGCTGATAATCCCAATATACATAAAACGCAGTCCCAAGCCGCAGTACGACTTCCCGACAAAGCTCGGAAAGCTCGCGGACAAGATAGCGAAAGCGGGGGGCTTGAACGCGGACATACTCGCGGGCTGTTCGAGCGACCTCGAATGGATATGCTGCGCCCTCATGCGGACCAAGATGTTCCCCGAGCTGCTGCAAGTCGCGGAGCGCGGCGACTACGGGGAGCTTTTCGCGCAGATGAACTCCGCCGACGCCGACGATGCGGACATGGTATGGGAGAGCTTCGATGCCGCCGACCTTACGGCGGGGCTCGGGAAATTCCCCGCACCGCCCAAGCCCGATGCGGCAGCTGCTGCGGCGCTTAGAAGAAAGTACGAATTCTCATTCCCCGCCGAGGTGACATTGGCGCCATCAAAGCGCACCGTCACCGAGATAGTCACCGAGATGCGCACCCGCGAGCAGGGCGACGAGCGCACCGACAAGCTGTTTTTCCCTCAGCTCGGGACACTGGGCGAGGAGAGCGAGCGGCTGTCCTCGGCGCAGAGGGGAACTTTCACCCACCTTTTCATGGAGCTTGCCGACTACGGCAGAGCCGAAAAGGACGTCCGCGCCGAGCTGGAGCGCCTTAAGACCGAGGGACGTTTCTCGGAGCGCGAAGCGAAGGGCGTATACTTAGACGCGGTAAAGGCGTTTTTCGCGAGCGACCTTTACGAGCGCATGAAGCGTTCAGAGGACATTCGGCGGGAGCTGAAATTCATGGTGAAAGCAAGCGACGCCGCCCTCGGGGAGAGATATGCGGGGCTCATCAGTCCCGACGGTATGTTACAGGGCGTATGCGACTGTATCTTCCGCGAGGAGGACGGGTATGTGCTGGTAGACTACAAGACCGACGGCTTCACCGACGAGAGCGAGCTTGACAAATACGGCGTACAGCTGGAGCTTTACAAAGCCGCCCTCGACCTGATACTCCCCCTGCCGATAAAGAGCTGCTGCATATATTCGTTCAAGCTGAAGCTGGCGAAAGAATTGAATGTATAGACTGACAAATCAAAATTTGGCAAAGCAGAGCCCTGCACGAAGTTCGCGGCATTTTTGCCTTTGGCAAAAATTATTTGTGGTTGAAAAATCAGACACCCGCGGCAGTCGTTCAAGGGGCTTTGACCCTATGCTTATTTGATGTAGGGAGTATGAAAGCACATACTTGTGCAAATAAAGAAAGCGGCACACTGTAGCACAGACCAAAAGTCTTAGGAAAGAGTCAAGGGAATAACCCTTCTTCAGAAGGGTTTTCCCTTGC
>CACZJT010000081.1 GCA_902781565.1 uncultured Ruminococcus sp. | reverse complement strand
GTGCAACCCACAAACCTGCCGCAAGGCAGGCGGGAACCAACCGAACCCCAAAAGTCTACACGGGCGAGCAATGCTCGCCCCTACATTGGGCGTGCGTTACAAGAGGTCGGGGCAAGAGGCGGGAGCAAGCCCCCGCCCTACAACTTATTTGTGCAACACGGGCAGCCTCATAAATTATGCTTTATCATGGAGTGATATCATGCGTATCGACAAATATATCTCCTCACAACGTACCGATCTTTCTCGCTCTGACGTTAAAAAACTCATACGCGCAGGTCGGGTCACGGCTGATGGTCTGACTGTCCGCTCCCCCGATGAAAAGATCGCAGAGGACGCTTCGGTCTGCGTGGACGGGACGGCGGTGGAATTCAAGGAACATATCTACCTCATGCTCAATAAGCCCGCAGGATACGTCTGCTCCGCACGCGAAGGCGCTTCTCCTACCGTCTATGAGCTCGTGCCCCCCGAGCTTCGCCGCAAGGGTCTTTTCCCCGCAGGCAGGCTCGATAAGGATACCGAGGGCTTCGTGCTAATGACCGACGACGGCGCACTCGCTCACGAAATGCTCTCCCCCGCAAAACACGTCCCCAAGACTTACCGCGTAAGACTCGAAACACCTTTCCTGCCCGAATACGTCCCGCTGTTCGCTTCGGGCATGACCATAGACGGCGGCGAAAAATGCCTCCCCGCAGAACTCTCCCCCGACCCCCGCGACCCCCTCGCCTGCACCCTCATTCTCCATGAGGGCAAGTTCCATCAGGTCAAAAGAATGTTCGCTTCGGCAGGGAATCACGTGTGTTATCTAAAGCGTCTGCGCATCGGAGGGCTCCTTCTTGACCCGAAATTGCCCCTCGGAGGGTGTTTGGAAATTATGCACAAAGATGTTGAAAAACTTCTGCTCCAATAAACAGTTTTTCACATACGCAAAATTTGTGTTTGATTTTTTTCGTCACTATTTATAAAGCGGACACTAAAAGTTTGGTAAAAAAAACTCTTGTGTCTATATGAAAAATTTGTTATGATATTATTATAGCAATAACGAGGTGAAACAGGGTCAAATTCCTCTCGGAACAGACCTCACCTCTGCCGAAGAAATGCAAATAATTATTTCAGGGAGGTCCATTTAAATGGCAAGTGTATCATTAAGAGAGATCTACAAGAAGTACCCCGGCGGCGTTATCGCCGTTTCCGACTTCAACATCGAGATCAAGGACAAGGAGTTCATAATCCTCGTTGGTCCTTCCGGATGCGGTAAGTCAACGACCCTTCGTATGATCGCAGGTCTGGAAGAAATATCCGAGGGCGAGCTTTACATCGGCGACCGCCTTGTAAATGACATAGCACCTAAGGACAGAGATATCGCGATGGTTTTCCAGAACTACGCTCTGTATCCTCATATGACTGTTTTCGAGAATATGGCTTTCGGTCTGAAACTCCGCAAGGTGCCCAAGGACGAGATCGCCAAGAAGGTAGAAGAAGCTGCTAAGGTACTCGACATCGCTCACCTGCTCGACAGAAAGCCTAAGGCTCTTTCGGGTGGTCAGAGACAGCGTGTTGCGCTGGGACGTGCTATAGTTCGTGAGCCTAAGGTATTCCTTCTCGACGAGCCTCTTTCCAACCTCGACGCCAAGCTCCGTGCTCAGATGAGGACCGAGATCTCGAAGCTCCACAAGAGACTGGGTACCACCTTCATCTACGTTACCCATGACCAGACCGAGGCTATGACGATGGGCGACCGTATAGTTGTTATGAAGGACGGTTATATCCAGCAGATAGACACTCCTCAGAACCTCTATAACTATCCTGTAAACCAGTTCGTTGCAGGCTTCATCGGCTCGCCTCAGATGAACTTCATCGACGCTACCCTTATCAAGGACAACGGCAAGTATGTTGTTGAGTTCGGTTCCGAGGACACCAAGACCTCCCGCGGCGTGAAGTATTATGTTGAGGTACCCGAAGCCAAGTCCGATCCCGAGGCTCTTGAGCCGCTGGTAGATCACGAGATCGTTCTCGGTATCCGTCCCGAGTGCATACACGACGAAGAGATGTTCCTCTCGGCTGCCAAGACGGGCGTTATCAACGCTAACGTTGAAGTAACCGAAATGATGGGTGCGGAGACCTATCTGTACCTGAACTGCGAGGGTATCCCGCTGACCGCCCGTGTATCGCCCAGATCGACCGCCCGTCCCCAGGACGTTATCCAGGTCGCTCTCGATCCCAACAGGATCCACATCTTCGACAAGGAAACGGAAAAGTCGGTTATTAACTGATGCGACTTTTCTAAAGTCGGTTATTGACCGATCTGACCTTTCTAAAGTCTGTTATTGACCGATACGGCTTTTCCAAGTCGGTAAACAAAAGCATTATCCCTTTCCCTCGCTTTGAGGGGAAGGGATTGTTTTTACAGAGATCAATTTTCAACAAACGCCTCAAAACCGATACCTGCGGATATCCGTGACCCGACCTTGACAATTATCCCGATCTGTGTTATATTTAGAGAAAGCTATTTATAAAACGCGCTCACGAAAGGACGATACCATGACCTTGATAAACATGATAAAAAGAACACTTTCCGTACTTACCGCCGCCATGCTCTGCTCGGTGGGGCTTGCTGCCTGCGGAGCGGGCGGACAGGCTGCGGACTCCCCCGCCGAAGCCTCCGCCGAGACCTCGGAGACTGCCGCTGAGACCGCGGACGACACTTCCTCCGAGCCCGAAAAGCTCCCCGAGACAGACGAGGAATGGCACGCCGCCATGATAGACAAGTCGCTGACGAGCTTCGGGAACGTCACCAAAATGCAGGAAAAGCTCACCGCCGCAAAAAACGGCGAGCCGCTCAACATAAGCTACCTTGGCGGCTCTATCACCGAGGGCATGACCGTCGCCCCCACTCACCCCGAGCTGTGCTGGGCGAACCTCACCTACGAGCATATCCGCGACACCTACGGCGCGGGGGACGGCTCAAACGTCACATACAACAACGCGGGCATCGCGGGGACGCCCTCTAAGCTGGGCGTTCTGCGGCTCGACCGCGATGTGCTGCCCTCCGACCCCGATATATGCTTCGTGGAGTTCGCAGTCAACGACGGCGGCGAGGGCGATTATCAGATGGCTTACGAGTCCATACTGCGGCGGCTCATCGAGAACGATGTGGCGGTGGTGCTGGTGTTCTCCGTCACCGAGAACGGTCACAGCTGTCAGGAATATATGCAGTCGCAGGGCGAATACTACGGTCTGCCGATGATATCCTACCGCGACGCCCTCATGTTCATGTTCGACTACGGAAAAATGACATGGAAGGACTTCTCCGACGATCAGTCCCACCCCAACGAGGCGGGTCACGCACTTGTGGCGGAGATGGTAAACAACTACTTCGACAAGGTGATGGAACAGCCCGCCGAAGCCTATGAATACCCCGAACAGCCCCTCACCGAGATACGCCCCTACGGTGCTCACCTCTACGACAATACCAACCTGACCCCCGTCGATACCGCCGACTGGGAGACAGGCACTTCGACCCCGCATTTCGAGGACGGCTGGATACACAAGGTCAGCGCCGAGACCAACGAACCGATAAAGTTCAGATTCACGGGCAAGTTCGTCTATATGCTCTATCACGAGGTATCGAGCGGCAATTACGGGAAGGCTCACATCAAGGTCATGCAGGACGGCGAGGTATACGATGAGATAGACTTCGACCCCGTGGATAAGAACGGCTGGGGGAACTGTCAGGTCAAGCTGATAGGAATGTCCCCCGTAAACTGCGAATACGAGATAGAGATAAGCATGGCGGAGGGCGACGAGGACAAGGCTTTCGCGGTGCTGGGCTTCGGGTACACGATAGATGAGTGAATACACCCACATCGTACATGAGTTCGAGCCGGTGTTCGACGGGAACAGCCGCGTGCTGATACTTGGCTCTCTGCCAAGCGTCAAGTCGCGGGAGCAGGGCTTCTACTACGGACACCCGCAGAACCGCTTCTGGAGGGTGACGGCGGCGGTGTTCGGCGAACCCGTGCCGAATACCATAGACGAGAAGAGGGCCATGCTCCTGCGCTGCGGAGTGGCGGTCTGGGACGTTATCGCCGAGTGCGACATCATCGGCTCATCGGACGCGAGCATAAAGAACGCCCTCCCCGCCGACCTGTCACGCATACTGGGTCATGCCCCTATAGAAGCGATCTTCGCGAACGGCGGCACTGCGGCGCGGCTCTATAAGAAGCACCAGCAGCCCCTCACGGGCAGGGAGATAGTCACCCTCCCCTCCACAAGCCCCGCCAACGCCGCTTGGAGCTTGGAAAAGCTCACCAAGGCGTGGGCTATTATACTCGAATCTATTCCAATCTCCCCCTAATCTTCGCGCATAAATCAAATTTCTCGTCGTTGAACTCCCTTGTAATACACAAGTATTACTGCGGTCGTTCGCCTAGATAAATTTGATTTCTGCACGAATCTTATGGTGAGCTTGAAATAAATCCGAGTATATCAACAAAAACAAAAAAAGCGCTTCGCCGTAAGCGAAACGCGATTGCTGAGGAGTTTTCGAGCTGTCAGCCCACATTCGAGGGCTGCGGCTCGCTGTATTTTCCCGTCTGCTCGTCGAGCACATACAGCTCGGCGGTATCGGGCACCTGCGCGACGGTAGCTATCTTAGTGTACTCGTCGGTTTTCGTCAGGTAGGTATAAAAGTCAAATATGTAGCATTCCTGCTCGGCGTTCCCCGCCGCGACCTTTTCAACGCCCTTGAAGCCGTACATCTTCCTGCCCTTCACATCGGGGAAGGTCACGTCGATGGCGTCGGAAAGGTAGTTTAAGCTCTCCTCGCCGTCCTCGGGCAGCCGCGAGAAATCCTCGGTCGGGAGCTCGGCGGCAGCGGTAGTCTGCTGTCCCCCGACAGCCTTTTGAGGCTGCTTCTCCGCAGAGCCGCAGCCCGTCATCGCCGCAAGCACAGCGGCGGCGAGCGCAGCCGAAATAACGATCGTCTTCATACTCTTTTTCATATTCTTCTATCTTGCTTTCCTTTTGAGAGACTTCTTTTTCATTTCACGAGTACAGTATACCACAGCTTCGGCGCTTTGTAAAGAGATGTTAAAAAATGTTCACAATAAAGTCCGTTAATGACAATTTTTACATGAACGGGCGATTCTTTTTGTGACTATCTACAATAAATCGCCGAACTTTTTGTGGATAATCACAGCAGAAGATATCCAAGTGCAAGTATCAGCTTCATATCCGCCTTGTTCTTGTAGAGAATGTAGATAAGAAGCCCTATCATCGCCTTTTCCTCATCGAGCTTCAGTCCCGCAAGGTCGATGAGCGGCAGCTTCGGGAGCTGTTCCTCGGGGCGCTGTGCGGCAGGTTCGCTTTCCTGTCCCTCATGTCCGTCCTGTCCCCCATGCCCCACATAGCTCTGCGAACGCCGCTGCATTTCCCTGACCCGCCGCAGAGCTTCCTCCTGCATGGTCATCATTTCCTCGTCCATACCGCATTCACCTCCGTTTGGCAGACCGCTTTCACGGGCGCACACTCGGGTGCGCCCTGCATTTCATCAGAATATCCCGCTGTCTTTGAGCAGCGGATAGGCTGACATTATGCGCAGTATCTTCACCGCGCGGTCGGCTTTGAGCTGTGTTTCCTCTTTCAGCAGGGGACGCAGGGCGGTTATCAGCGCTATGTTCGGGTCGTTCCGACCGCTCTGCATGACAGCCGTACCGATCTGCATGAGCTTCGCCATGTCCTCCGAGCCGCTCATATCGGGCGGAGCGCCTGCGGGAGCCTGCTGTTCTCCCTTACCCCCCGAAAGCGCCGAGAGCAGACCGTTCACCTGTGCGGCGGTGGCGGGGTCGCTCATCGCCTGCGAAAGCGCGTTCATGATATCGTCCATGCCGCTCACCTGCCTGCCTTTTTGAGTATAGCCGCGGCTCTCGGGTCGCGGAGCAGCTTCTTAGCCGTTTCGGGGTCGGAGAGCGCGGCTTTGAGCTTCTGCATACCCTCATTCTCGGGCGAGGAGTTCATTATGCTTTTCTCCAGCTCGCCGCTTTCAAGGCGGCGTTTCAGTGTTTCGGGGTCGGTGCCCAGCTTTCCCGCCGCGGCTTTCAGAAGCGTCCCGAATACCTCGGGAGAAGGCTTAGAGGGCTGTCGAGCGGCGTTTTCTCTTAAATCTTTGTTAAAATTGTTCGTCATAAAAATTCTCCTTTTAATAAGAAATACTTGTTTAATAATGACTAACGATATGATATACTGGATAATGAGAAAAAGTAAGACAAGTTAAGTAAACCACAGATGATCGGAGGGAGAAAAGATGCGCCTTATCGTTTTTTCCGACACCCACGGCAATTTTTCCGCCGCGAGAGAGGTGGTCGAACGCAATCCCGGCTCATATACCTTTATTTTTCTGGGCGACGGCGAGCGCGAGATCGACAAGCTGAGGATAGTCTACCCCGAAAAAATGATACTCAACGTATCGGGCAACTGCGATAATTCCTTTACTCCCGACACCGATCTTTACAACGCGGGACGGGTCAAGGTGCTTTTCACCCACGGACACCGCTACCATGTGAAATACGGCTGTGACGAGCTTTACGAGAAGGCGAAAAGTCTGGGCGCGGAGCTGGTACTTTTCGGACACACTCACGAGCGCTACTACGAGTACCGCGACGGGGTGCATATCTTAAACCCCGGGAGCGCGTCTATCCCCCGCGACGGCTTGAAGCCCTGCTACGCCTTTGTGGACATCACCCCCAAGGGCATACTCTGCGCCCACGTCGATCTGTGACTTACGTGATCTCGGCTTTTCGGCTATAGATATTATATGCGCCGCACAAGGGAATAGTGCGGCGTTTTTTGTCGGGATATGAAAACGGACGGCAGCTTTTTCCCGAAGCTCCGTCCGCACAAAAAATCCTATCAAACACTTGACAAACCGCTCTGCATATGCTATAATAGATAATAGAAAAAGGGTACTGCACAAGCCCAAGGCTTAGGCGGTTCTCCCTCATTGTTTAGTTATTGAAATAACCGTTCAATTTGGTAGATTGGGGCGGTTATTTCTTTTTGCTATTGATGACCAGACCTATTATTCCGATTACCACATTGAGTAATGTAAGTACCTCTAATACTGTCATGGCTCTCACCCCCTTGCGAGGGAAAGAATCGAACCGCCGCCGCCTTTGTACAGCACCCACATTATTATAACATATCAGGCAGGCTTTGTCAAGCACAAACGGACGGCGTTCACACGAGCACCGTCCGTTATACGATTCACAGCTTGTTCTCGAAATCCTCTCTTGCGTGGAAAATGTTGGTGATAATGACCTTATCGCCCTCGATAGTAAACAGCATAAAATAATCGTGCTTCGAGAAATTCATCCTCTTTAATCCGAGAAGCCTGAGTTTATCATTGTCGGGAACAGGCAAGGCGTCCGCCATGTATGAAAGCTTGATCTTAGTATCATTGTAATCTTTCATTACATTTTTTGCTGTCCACGGGCTATGCTTGTCATTGATCAAGTAAAGCAGACGTTCTCGGAGATCATTTTCTGCTTCCTGCGACAATACAACACGATAATTTTTCACAAGCCTAACTCCTTCCGCAGTCTTTCAACTACAATGTCCGAGTCTTCGTAGCGCCCTGCTTTTGCATCTGCCAAGCCGCGTTCTACCCTTGTGAAAAACTCCTCCTCCGTCAAAGGTCTGTAATGCTCCTCCTCCGAGGACTTTGAGATGAACGCCCTTGCCACGGACTGTATCGCCGCAAGCTCCTCATTGTTGAGGTACCCGAGCATTTCTATCGTCGAATCGAGCAGCGACCTTTCCTGGATCATATCCATTGTCATTCCCTCCTTTCGGTCGGCGGTGTTTTCTTTATTATACCACAGATGATACGTCAAGTCAAGCAAAAACGGACGGCGCTCCCCCGAGCACCGTCCGCATTTTTATGCGATATTATTTATCATTTCCCAGAGATCAGCCGCCAAATCTCTTCTCCAGCTTGTCAAGCTCCTCGTAGAGAGCCGCGGGGATCCTGCCGCCCTTGCCTGCGATGTCCTCATCGTAGTAACGGCGCATTTCCTTGATCTCGTCAGCCCACAGATCCTTGTCTACCGCAAGGAGCGCGTCTACCTGCTCCGCAGAGATGTCAAGACCCTCTACATTCAGATCCTCGGGCTTGGGGAGATAGCCGATAGGAGTTTCCTGAGCGTCTACCTTGCCCTCGCAGCGCTTGATGATCCAGTCGAGCACGCGCATATTGTCGCCGAAGCCCGGCCACATGAAGTTGCCGTTCTCGTCCTTCTTGAACCAGTTTACGTTGAAGATCTTAGGAGCGTTCTCGCCCAGCTTCTCGCCCATTTCGAGCCAGTGGTTCCAGTAGTCGCCTACGTTGTAGCCGATGAAGGGCTTCATAGCCATAGGATCGTGACGGAGCACGCCTACTGCGCCCGTAGCCGCCGCGGTGGTCTCGGAGGATACCGCCGAGCCGATGTATGTACCGTGAGTCCAGTCGAAGGACTGATATACCAGCGGAGTGGTCTTCTCACGTCTGCCGCCGAAGATGATAGCAGAGATCGGCACGCCCTGAGGATTGTTGAACTCGGGGCTGATGCAGGGGCAGTTCTCCGCGGGAGCGGTGAAGCGGCTGTTGGGGTGAGCGAGCTTCTCGCCCTTTGCGGTGTACTCAACGCCGTTTACGTTGGCACCCTTCCACTCCTGAGCGTTTACGGGCGGGTTCTTGTCAAGACCCTCCCACCAGGGAGTCATGTTGTCGAGGTTGATGGCAACGTTCGTGAAGATAGCGTTCTTCTTGGTGGAAGCAAGAGCGTTGTAGTTGCTCTTTGCATTGGTTCCGGGAGCAACGCCGAAGAAGCCGTTCTCGGGGTTGATGGCATAAAGTCTGCCGTCCTCGCCCTGCTTCATCCATGCGATGTCGTCACCGACGGTGAATACCTTGTAGCCCTGCTTGGTGTAGATCTCAGGCGGGATAAGCATAGCAAGATTGGTCTTGCCGCAGGCAGAGGGGAAAGCGGCGGTGATGTACTTGATATCGCCGTCGGGCTTCTGAACGCCAAGAATGAGCATATGCTCAGCCATCCAGCCCTCGTTCTTGCCCTGGAAGGAAGCGATGCGGAGCGCGAAACACTTCTTGCCCAGCAGAACGTTTCCGCCGTAAGCGGAGTTGATGGAGCAGATAGTGTTCTTCTCGGGGAACTGAACGATGTATCTCTTCTCGGGGTCAACGTCAGCCTTGGAGTGCAGACCGCGAACGAAGTCGTCGGAAGTATCGCCCAGGTTCTCGAAAGCCTTGGTGCCCATGCGGGTCATGATGTCCATGTTGAGTACAACATAGATAGAGTCGGTAAGCTCTACGCCGACCTTAGCGAGGGGCGAGCCGATAGGACCCATGGAATAGGGGATAACGTACATTGTCCTGCCCTTCATGACGCCGTCATACATCGGTTCGAGCATAGCCCACATCTCGTTGGGATCCATCCAGTTGTTGGTAGGACCCGCGTCCTCCTTCTTTTCGGAGCAGATGAATGTTCTGTCCTCAACGCGGGCAACGTCGTTGGGAGCGGTGCGGTGGTAAAGACAGCCGGGGTACAGCTCCTCGTTCATCTTTATCATCTCACCTGTGGAGAGAGCCTCCTGTCTGAGACCCTCGAGCTGCTCATCGCTGCCGTCGATCCACACTACCTTGTCGGGCTTGGTAAGAGCGATCATCTCGTCCACCCAAGCATTGACGTTGGGGTTTTTGGTCAAACTTGCCATATAGATTTAACTCCTCTCGTAAAATAAAATTTACTTGTTTAAAAAACCGAAGTAAGCATATGCTTCCCTCAAATTTCCTACACTATTTATTATAACCTAAATTTTCATTTTTGTCAACACCCGAAACGGCGTAAATTTTAATAAAGCATATAAATCATAATTTGCAGAGCAGACCGCGTTGCACAAATTGGTTGTAGGGCGGGGCGGCTGGGCTGCGTTGGTGCAGCTCCCGCCATTCGTCCCGCATGATTCGGTGTAGGGTCGGCGCACCACGGCGTGGGTGCCGTTGCC
>CACZJT010000080.1 GCA_902781565.1 uncultured Ruminococcus sp. | reverse complement strand
CCTACCGAACCCGCAGGTAATCACGGGCGAGCAATGCTCGCCCCTACAATGACTGTGGTCAACGTAGCATTTGTTGTAATCCGAGGTGGGGGCAAGCCCTGTACGAACATAGTTCGTACCCCCTACACCAAATAGTGCAACGCGGTCAGCCTTACAAATTATGATTTGAGGACTTTATTATGCAGGAGATCCAACGTAAAATAGAACGGCTTTTGCTCAAGACCCAAAAGCCCGCACGCTATATCGGCGGCGAGCCGGGGAGCGTTATCAAGGATAGGGATAAGGTGGACGTCAGGTTCGCTTTCTGCTTCCCCGATGTCTATGACGTGGGTATGAGCCACCTCGGTATGAAAATACTCTACGGTCTGAAAAACGCCCGCGAAAACTGGTGGTGCGAGCGCGTTTTTATGCCCGAAAAGGACTTCGAGCAGCAGATGAGGGATAACGATATCCCCCTCTACGCCCTCGAAAGCCTTGACCCGATACGAGATTTCGACTTCATCGGCTTTACGCTGCAATACGAACTCAGCTACACCAACGTCCTCGAAATGCTCGACCTCGCGGGTCTGCCCGTTTACGCCCGCGACCGCAAGGGGCTTGCTCCCATTGTTGTCGGCGGAGGTCCCTGCGTCTGCGACCCCGAACCTATCGCCGATTTCTTTGACCTGTTCATATTGGGCGAGGGCGAAGAGGTCAACGTGGAACTCATGGAGCTCTACGAACGCATGAAGCCCCAAAAACCCACCAAAGAGGAATTTCTCGCCGAAGCCGCCAAGATAGAGGGCATCTATGTGCCGTCATTCTACGACGTAAGCTACAACGAGGACGGTACGGTGAGGGAGATAGTCCCGACCCGCGAGGGCGTTCCCCCGCGGGTCAGAAAGCGCGTTATCCGCGACTTTGACAGCGTTTACTACCCCGACAGCTTTGTTGTGCCTTTTACATCTATCGTGCATGACCGCGCGGTGGTGGAAGTGCTTCGGGGCTGCATACGCGGGTGCAGGTTCTGTCAGGCGGGCTTTATCTACCGACCCTTCCGCGAAAAGAACATAGACACTATCGAGCGGCAGACAAAGTGCCTTTGCGAGCAGACGGGCTACGAGCAGGTGTCGCTGTCCTCCCTTTCAACAAGCGACCACACGCAGATCGAAAAGCTGCTCGGAAAACTCGCGGACTATACCGACAAGGAAAACATAAACCTATCCCTGCCGAGCCTGCGGATCGACAGCTTCAGCGAGGAGCTTCTCGAACGCATTGCGAGCGTCCGCAAGAGCGGGCTGACATTCGCTCCCGAAGCGGGCACACAGCGCCTGCGCGACGTGATAAACAAGAACATCACCGAGGAGGAGATAATGCACACCTGCCGCATGGCATTTGAAGCGGGCTACGGTACCGTCAAGCTGTACTTCATGCTGGGGCTCCCCGACGAGCGCGACGAGGACGTTATCGGCATAGCGGAGCTGGCGCAGAGGATAGTCGAGCTTTACTACGAAGTCCCGAAGGAACAGCGGGCAGCCACGATACAGGTGTCCCTCTCCACGGCGACTTTCGTACCGAAGCCCTTTACACCCTTTGAGTTCGAGCCGCAGGTGCCGCCCGAGGAGATAGACCGACGTCAGAAGCTGATAATGGACAATATCCGCTCGAAGAAGATAAAATTCAGCTATCATCAGCAGCCCGTATCCATGCTCGAAGCGGTGCTTGCGCGGGGCGACAGGCGGCTCTGCGGCGCCATATATACCGCGTGGAAAAAGGGCTGTACCCTCGACAGCTGGGACGAGCATTTCCGCCCCGACCTCTGGGACGAAGCCTTCACCGAATGCGGCATAGACCGCAGCTTCTACGCGAACCGCACACGCTCCTATGACGAGGTAATGCCCTGGTCGCACCTCGATTATCTGGTGTCCCATGATTTCTTCGTGCGGGAGAACAAGAAGGCTCATGAAGCCGTGACCACCCGCAACTGCGCCGAGGGCTGTTCAGCCTGCGGCATAAGCAAGTCATACGGCGGGACGTACTGCAAGGTGGAATAAATGAAGGACCGGAGCTTTTGGACATACCTTGGCACGGCTTTGCCGGGGATAATTTTCATGGCGGTCAACTGGGCGATCTTTATAAACAATACTCTCGGCAAAAAGTGGTCGTCGATGATACCTCCGCTGGGAGGGCTGTGGGTGGCGATAATATGCCTGCTCTCGCCGCATAAGCTGTTGGCGCTGACGGGCTTTCTCGATCCGTTTTGGATCGTGCTTATCTACTCGCTCGTCATAGCCCCGATCACGGACAGGAAAAAGAAGCCGTCGCCGCCCGAAGATACCGACAGCGGCGTTGACCGCTAACAGATAAGAAACAGGTGTTATTATGAGGGATATGTTCACTCCCCCCTTCGATAATGAGGAGAAACAAAAGCGCGAGTCCGCGCCCGCACTGGAATACATCAACTCCCCTCCCCCGACAAACGAAAGGGAGGACGAGGAGTTCTGGCGGGACGTGCTTTCGGTGGAGAAGCCCCGCAGCTTCAAGCCGATAATATGGGGCGTGCTGCTCGTGCTGCTGGCACTCGCGATGTGCGGATATGCCTTTGCGCTCCGACACGGCAGGGGGCTGCTCAAAAGCCTGCTCCCCGCGAGCCACGACATCGAATTCACTCTCCCTATAGCCGATACTCCCGCGCTCGAGGAAAAGTATACAGAGCCCGACGGCAGGTACAACGCCGCAGGGCTTGCGAAGGCTGTCATACCCTCCGTGGTGCAGATCAAGGTATACAAGTCGAACGCCCTTATCGCTTCAAGTCAGGGCAGCGGGATAGTCATGTCCGATGACGGGTACATACTCACCAACGCCCATGTGATAAGCGGCGCGGACTACGGCGTGACGGTGCTGCTCTACGATCAGCGTGAATACGCCGCGCAGATAGTCGGAAGCGACGAAAGCTCGGACATCGCGGTGCTGAAGATAGGCGCAGAGGGACTGACTCCCGCACAGTTCGCGGATTCCGACACCTGTGAGCTTGGTGAGGAAGTCGTGGCGATAGGCTCTCCCGCAGGATTTGAGAACAGCGTCACCAAGGGCATAATCTCGGGGCTCGACAGGCAGATACGCGCCGAGAACAGCGTTATCCCCATGCAGTGCATACAGATAGACGCGGCGATAAACCCCGGAAATTCGGGTGGTGCGCTGTTCAATATGTGGGGACAGGTCATAGGGATAACCTCCTCGAAGCTGATCTCGACTACCTACGACAATATAGGCTTTGCGATAACCATAAACTCCGCCAAGCCCATAATCGAAGAGCTTATAGAAGAGGGCTACGTTCCCGACAGGGGCAGGATAGGCATAGTCTACAGCGCCATTAGCGAGGAAATTGCGGCGAACCATGAGCTTCCCGCGGGGCTGCTGATACAGTCCATAGATCAGACCTGCCCCGTTGCCGAAACGGAGCTTGCGGCGGGTGACATCATCACCGAGATAAACGGCACTGCGGTCAGCACACAGAAAGGCGTCAACGAAGTGCTTGAAGGCTTCAAGGCGGGAGAGCATATGGTATGCAAGGTATTCCGTCCCGCCGAGGACAAGGACGGCGACGGCACTCCCGACGGGGAGGGTACATACTTCGACATAGAGTTCGAGCTTGCGCCCTCAAAGACCTCCATGATAGAGAAGTAAAACAACAGCGGCGGGGGCTTCCCCGCCCATTTATTGGGATAATATAAGGAGCAGACATGGGAAAAGGGATAGAGACAAATAACGAAAACGGCAGCCTCGTGCCCGAGGAGGATTTTGAGTACGAGAAACAGCTCGCCGAGGAGGAGCGCCGCAAGCGCGAGCAAGCAGAGGAAAGGGCGCGTCAGCGGGAGGAGGAGCTTCGCCGAAAAAGACGCGCGGAGCGTGAAGCCCGCGACCGCCGTATCGCACAGGACAGGCTCGACCTCATCAAGATGAAGCAGGGCATAGCCGACGAATCGGAGACCATAGAGGAGGTCCACACGGAGCACAGGGAGCTTCACGGCAAGGAAAAGCTCGTGAATATCTGGTATCACGACAAGATGTGGATAATCTTAGGTACTTTCCTGTTCGTGGTGGTGGCGTTCCTCGTGTACGATACTGTAACAAGGGTGCAGGCAGACTTGAACGTCCTGCTGATCTGCGACAACGCCCTTGCGAGCGAGCAGTCCTGCGAGCTTCTGGCACAGCGTATCGAGCGCTATACCCCCGATCTTAACGGCGACGGTCAGGTGGACGTTACCGTTATAAGCTGTCCCATGAACGATCAGAAGTACGATCAGTATTACACCAACAACAGTCAGAAATTCTTTGCGAACCTCCAGCAGGGGCGCATGATAATGGTCATCACCGACGACAACACCGACCCCGACCTTCAGGCGCTCATGGTCGATGACCTCGCCGAAGCCATACCGGGCAACAGGTACATCGACGAGCGGGGCTTGTCCCTCGATATGGCGTTTCTCGCACGGGAGCTCAAATGCGAGAATATGCCGAAAGGGGTACACCTCTGCCTGCGGCGCCCCGTCAATACTCTCGATGACAAGATCGAGAAAATGCAGGCGAACTACGACATAAACTTAGAGGTATTCAAAGCACTGGCGGAAGACCTTCAAAAGGAAGCCGACGAGTCAGGTGACAAAGGCATACAGAACAGCTCGGAAGCGGCGGCTCCCGAAAGCTCCGAAGCGGAGGACAGCAAATGACGTTCGATCTTAATGACCCCGGGACATATTTTTCATCAAATGCAAAGCAGAAAGCAAAGAAACTGGTCGAGAGCAGATCGGTGCGAAACTTCACCTACAACGATGACGGCGTTGCAGCCGCAGATATAAAGGACGATCATACCTACAAAGTGGTATTCTTTGTGGACGAAAACGGGAAGGTCAGCTCTCCCCGCTGTTCCTGCGGACACGGGTACTACATGGGGTGCAGGCACATCGCCGCCGTTGCCATGATCGCAAAGGCGGAGTTCAAACGCCGTCAGGCGCTCTCGGATAAAAGCTCGCGCTCCATAGGACGGCTCATAAGCGAATACACGAACGCCGCAGTCGCCGAGGAAGCGGTCGTATCCTTGGCGGAGCCTGTGCGCCTTGTGCCCTCCCTCGACACCTCGGGGATACTCTCCTACGAGCTTACCATAGGCAGGGAAAGGCAGTACGTGGTCAAGGACATAAACGAGCTGTACAACCGTTTCAGGAGCCACAGCACTCACAGCTACGGCAAGTTCTTCACCTTTGACCACAACATAGAAGCGCTGGACGAGAAGTCGAGAAAGCTCCTCGACCTCTCGGTACTCATCTATTCGACCTCCCACGACTACTGGGGCGGAAGACGTAACTTCAACTTAGAGAACGAAAACATAGATAAATTCTTTGAGTTATTTGACGGAGACGAGCTCGACATCGACAAACGGATCTGCCGTATCGCCTTAGATGACCCGAGCGTTACCTTCACGATAGAGCGCTCCACGAACGATCGCTTTATCATCAGCGCCGACCGCAGGTACGAGCTTATAGGCAAGGGGCGGCGGGGGCTGTTCTTAAACCAGGAGGAGCACAGGCTCTATGCCGCCTCGCCAAAGTTCACTCGGGCGGTGTATGAGCTGTACGCCGAATGCCTGCGGGCGGAGGAGGGGCTTTACATCGCCAAGAACGATATGCCGCCTTTCTACACCGCAGTGCTGAAACGTGTCAAGGACTTAGCAGAGGTGAGGGGGCTCGAAGACCTCGATGAATACGTACCGCCCGAGCTGACGCCCAAGCTCTATGTGGACCTGGGCAAGGACAATGAGGTGATAGGAAGGCTGGATTTCTGCTACGGCGACAAGGTCTTCCACTCAAAGCCCGCGCCCTCCGACGAGCCGAACCCCTACAGCGACAAGACCGCCGAACAGATAGCGATACGGCAAGTTGGTGAATACTTCGACACCGTTACTCACAGGTGGGTCAACTATCTCTCCATAACCGACGAGGACAGGATAATGCGCTTCATCACCGAGGGGCTGCCGAAGCTCACCGAGGTCATGGAGGTCTACGCAAGCGAACGCTTCAAGAGGATATCGAACCGTCCCCCCGTAAAGCCCGTGGTGGGCGTGCGCCCTGGCGGGAGCCTGCTTCTCGTGAACATCTCCGATGAGAACTACACGAACGAAGAGCTGGTGGAGATACTCGGCGCCTACAGGCGGGGGGCTAAGTATCACAGGCTCAAAAACGGCTCTTTCGCCATGATAAACGATTCGGTGGCGGAACTGGAGGAGTTCACAAAGAACCTCAATATCTCCGACAAACAGCTTCTCAAAGAGAACCTCAATGTCCCCAAGTACCGCATGATGTATCTTGACAGCCTGAAACGAAGCGAGAATTTCCGCTTGCAGAGAAGTGAGGAATTCAGGCGGGCGGTGAGGAAATACCGCTCCGATTTGGAGGGCACCGAGGCTACGGAAGTCCCCCGCTCGCTGGAGGACATCATGCGCGATTATCAGCGCTACGGCTTCCGCTGGCTCAAGACCCTCTCGCTCTACGGCTTCGGGGGCATACTTGCCGACGATATGGGTCTCGGAAAGACCCTTCAAGCCATAGCCCTGATGCTCGACGCAAAGGAGCGCTCCGAAACGCATATACAGAGCTTTGTGGTCTGCCCCGCGACCCTGACCCTCAACTGGGAGAACGAGATACGCCGCTTTGCGCCCGAGCTCAAAGCCGTCACGGTCATAGGTACTGTAGCTGTCCGAGAACAGCTTTTCGAGCAGCTTGACGAATACGACGTGGTCATCACCTCATACTCCACCCTCACGAGGGACATCGGGCGCTACGAAGGCAGGAAATTCTACCTGCACTTCATCGACGAAGCCCAGTACATCAAGAACCACGGCACACAGATGGCTAAGGCGGTCAAGGCGATAGATTCTCAGATACGCTTCGCGCTGACGGGCACACCCGTGGAGAACAGCCTTGCGGAGCTATGGAGCATATTCGATTTCGTAATGCCCGATTACCTGTTCAATTACAACCGCTTCAAGAAGAATTTTGAGACCCCGATAGTGTCCAAAAAGGACGAAGCCGCGGTCACGGCACTGCAAAGGTCGGTGTCGCCGTTTATCCTGCGGAGAATGAAAAAGGATGTCCTCACGGAGCTTCCCGACAAGACCGAAACGGTGCTTACCTCCATGATGGAGCCCGAACAGCGCAAGCTCTATACCGCAAACGCCGAACTTCTGCGGCAGTCTCTCGGAAACAGCGGCAACTCCCCTGAGGAACGCATAAAGATACTTGCCATGCTCACCCGCCTGAGACAGCTATGCTGCGACCCGCATCTGGTCTACGAGGACTTTAACGGCGGGAGCGCGAAGCTCGAACAGTGCATAGAGCTGGTGGAGAGCTGCATAAACTCGGGTCACAAGATACTGCTGTTCTCCCAGTTCACCTCCATGCTCGACATCATACGCCGTCGGCTGGAGGAGAACGGCACTGCGTACTATATCCTCACGGGCGAGACAAAGCCCGCGGAGCGCATACGCATGATGAACGAATTCAACGCCGACAGCACGCCCGTGTTCCTTATCTCCCTCAAAGCGGGCGGGACGGGGCTCAACCTCACGGGGGCGGATATAGTGATACACTATGACCCCTGGTGGAACGTTTCGGCTGAAAATCAGGCTTCCGACCGCGTTTACCGCATAGGTCAGCGCAACAACGTTCAGGTCTACAAGCTGGTAGCCGACAAATCCATAGAGCAGAACATCATAAAATTGCAGGAAGCCAAAAAGGAGCTGGGAGAGCTCGTGGTGAACGGCGACGGGGACATAATGCATATGTCCGCCGATGATATCATGTCGCTGCTTTGATACGCGCAAAAAAACATCGTCCGCCTTGCTCTGCGGACGATGTTTTTTTGGGGAGGAAATATTATTACAATAAATTTAAGTTGATATCTGTTTTACTTTACGAATACGAAGCTGTTGCCATCGCTGTCGGTCCATACAAGACCCGTGTTGGAATTTCTGACAGTGCCGAAGTGACCCTCGTCTACGATGCCGCGGTTTGCAACATCACCGTCATCACCGAGAGTTACGAAATACTGCTCGCCGTCGTAGTAGCTGAGCGTGTCGCCGTCAAGAAGTGCTGTGAAGGTGTACTCGTAATACTCGCCTATGCTGTTGTGGACCTTGATGGTGCATTCAAAGGTGTCGTCACCCAGCGATCTGATCTCGGCGGTAGTGTCTGTGCCGTTGCCGTCAAAGTAGGTGCCGTCCTCGAAGGGGAACTCGGTCATATCGGGCTCATCTTCCTCAAGCTCGATCTCGGGGTCGATGTCATCTTCTACAAATACGGGCTTTACATATTCCTTATCGGACTTCTTTTCGACCTTCTTAGCCTTTACCTCTTTAACGCTTCCGTTATCAGAGCCGCCGCCCGCAGCCTCGGGGAGCCCTAAGCTGAATACGGTATCGGCTATGCCGTAGCCCTCATAATCGTTCCATACTATCTCATCGGTGTACTTGATGTAGCCTCTGCCGTTGGTGTAGACCACATTCATCTCATCGGAGCCGACAGTCCTTACGGTCATGCGGCAATCGGTGTAATTCATCGCGGCTCTGCCGTCGAACTCGCCCACGAACTCCCATACGTTGAACTGATCCTTGAAAGCGGGAGTGGAGATCCTTACTGCATAGGTGTTGTTGCCTATGTTCTTGACCTCCATGACGCCCGTGCCCTCGGTCTGGTAGTAGGTGCCTGCATACACGTCGTTCTCCTCCCATACGGCTGTGAACTTATCGAAATCCACGGTCTTGGCGGGAGCTGCCTTCTTCTCGTTCTTCTCGGTCTTCTTGGTCTCTGTATTCTTGGCGGCTTCGGTCTTCTTTGCGTTCTCGGTCTTGGGAGCCTGTGCGGGTGCGGGAGTCGTATCCTTGGGGTCTGCCTTTGCCGCGTTCGGAACAGCCTTCTTAGCGGGAGCAGCCGCCTTCTTAGCTTCGGTCTTCTTGGACTTCTTGGTATCCTTCTTTGCTGTGTCCTTCTTTTCTTCCTTAGCAGCCGCAGACTTCTCGTCCTCGGTCTTCTCGTCAGCCTTGACCTCGGTCTGCTTCTCGGCGGCGGGCTTTACCGCAGCCGCCACGCTTGCAGGTGCAGCCTTGGGAACTATCTCGTCCGCGGTCTTTCCGCAGCCCGCGAGGGTCATCGCTGCGATCGCAGCCGCTATTGTAGTTGTTACCATGATACCTTTGTTGATGTTTTTCATTTTAGTTTCCTCCATTTGTGTTTTATTTTTTGTTTTTGGTTTTTTCCCTTTCTGTGATTACATTATATCACACCTACGGTCACAGAAGCGTCACACCGCAAAAGCCCTGTATTTTCAACGGTTTCGGAAGTTTGGCACAGTATTTTGACCCCTAAAATGTCACAAAACGGCACATGGAAAAAAATTTTTTCTAAAAATCTTTTTGAAAATATTTTTTGCGGGCAAAAACAGAGAACACCGCAGCTTCTGCCGCGATGCTCTCCGCAAGATACTTTTTAAGATCGGTGATGGAGCTTCCTTACTGACGGTTGCCCTGCTTGTAGGAATCTATCATCTTCTTGACCATCTGACCGCCGACCGAGCCTGCCTCACGGGAGGTAAGGTCGCCGTTGTAGCCCTGCTTGAGGTTCACGCCTACCTCGTTGGCTGCCTCCATCTTGAATCTTTCGAGAGTCTGTCTGCCTTCGGCACTTGTCATACCTTTCATTTGTATCTTCCTTTCTTATCTCGCGGAAGCGTTTCGCCGCGTCCGCTTTGTTTATCGGGCTTGCAGTAATATTATATGCCGCGCAGCTCGTTTTATCAATGGAAATTTATGAAACAAAATACAGACCGTCATTTCCTTGACTTTGATCCGAGGACTTCCCGACACGCACCGTTTCGATACTCTGCAAAGACAAAACGCAGCCTGCACAGACAGCGCAGACTGCTTTATCTATAGCAATCCAAGAAAATAGCAGCATAAAGATTTCGAGAGATAATTTCACAGTGCAAGGAAAAAGACCGCAGCCGTGGGTACAAGCACAGCTTGTACAGCGCACTGCAAGGGAGTTTGACGCAGCAATGTGGAATTTTATCCGAAAGATTTGTGCTGATATTT
>CACZJT010000079.1 GCA_902781565.1 uncultured Ruminococcus sp. | reverse complement strand
GACTTTGGGAAGCGGCTCTTACGGGCGCTCCCTGCGATATCGCGGCGCTTCATTTCATTACCGCCTTGTAGCCTATCCCGCGGACGGTCTTTATCTCGAAGCCCGTGCAGTCGCTCATCTTGTCGCGGAGCCTTGTGATGTATACGTCCACAGCCCGAAGGCTCGCGTCGGAATCTATCCCCCAGAACTCGTCCATGAGCTGTGCGCGGGAGAAGGTCTTGTTCGGGTAGGAAAGGAGCTTGAAGAGAATGTTGAACTCCCGCTGCGAGAGTGGGATATCCCCGCCGTTCACCTCTGCGGTCATGGCGTCGGCATCGAGGGTGAGGTCGCCCGCCGTCAGCTTTCTCGATTCGGCGATATGAGCCCTGCGGAGCAGAGCCCGTACCCTCATGCCCAGCTCCGCAAGCTCCACGGGCTTGACCATGTAATCGTCTATCCCCAGACGGAAGCCCCTCTCCTTCGAGGACAGGTCATCCCGTGCGGAGAGGAAGAGAATGGGGATATTGGCACTCAGCCTGCGGACGGTCTCTGCGAACTCGAAGCCGTCTGTCTTCGGCATCATGATGTCCGAGATGATGAGGTCGTAAAGCTCACAGTACATCTCGTTGTAGGCGTCGTTCACCGAAAGACAGCCCTTTGCGGAAAAGCCGCAGTCGTTAAGGTAGCCGCATACAAGGCGGTTAAGGTCTTTGTCGTCGTCAACTACAAGTATATGTATCATGGTATGTCCTCCCGTCGGTGTGAAGTCTGTACTATTATTATAGCAGAGCCTAAGGCGATAATCAAGAGCCTCGGCGCATTTTAATGTTTCCGAAACAAAACCGAAGCCGATGTGCAGGGCTCACCACCACCCTGCAACACTCCAAATAACCGCTTCGAGGTCGATCTCCGTGTGCGGCTTTTTCTTCCGATTGACAAATAACGCGGGGTGTGTTATAATGTATCAAGCGGCAGGCGCCGCACGAACGGAGTGGATACCATTGATGAACAGAGTATTAAAGGATAAACTGAAAGCCCGCGCCGAGGAGCTGTACGGGCAGGAGCGGCATGAGGAGATTGTCGAGCTTCTTATGCGCTTTGACCTGCATGAGGACTTCGAGCTTGCGCTCATGCTTGTACGCGCTTTTATTGACCTTTCTCATGACAAGAACGATGATATGCTCGATTCTGCCGAAATGCTCCTTATGCTGTTCCCGAACGCCGTTAAAGACCCCCGCTGGGTCTATCAGCTGGCGAGGGCATACTATTATAAGGAACGCTACGTCGAAGCCTATCACGAGCTCGAGAGCGCCGAGCGCCTTGCCTGCGAGGGCGCGGACTTTCCCGAGCGTGAGGACGCGAGGGAGCTTCTTTCGCTGGTCAAGGTCTACTACGACGGGATATGTCAGCCTCGCTACTCCGACGAAGAGAGAGCGTGTGTCATAAGGCACATCATGCGCTATTTTGGGACTATCGACAAGATAATATCCTATAAGTACGACACGAGCGTTCATATCGAGGTCGCCGAGATACCTCCCTGCGCCGACGAGGACAGGGACTACTGCACGATGGTGACTATCGGCATGGGCGCTCACAAGATGAACGTTCCCGAACAGTTCCGCGAGATGGTCGAGCCGCGGAGCGAGCTGGTCATGTACCTTCCCCCCGAGATAGACGATGATATGCGGCTCTGGGCGGTGAATTATATGACCACGATAGCGCGGCTCCCCCTCGAACGGAACTCATGGTGCAGCTTCGGGCATATCTTCTCGAACGGCAGACCGCTTATGGAGGGCACAAAGCTCATAGCGAGCACCCTCATAGAGATACAGGACGCAGACGAGAATGCGCCCTTCTGCAAGCTCCCGAACGGCGATATGGTGACGCTCTATCAGATATTCCCGCTGTACAAGGAGGAAGTCGAATTCAAGCTCGCTCACGGACTCGGCAAGCTGATAGAAAGAATGCCACACGTCAGCGCGGTGCTTGACTTGAAGCGCGAAAACGTCTGCCCGAAGAAGGAGGAAAAGCATACCCCCACTCTCCTTGCGGAGGAGACCGACTACACCTCAAAGCTGGACATAGGGGAGTTCTGCGCCGCAAGCAAGCTCATAACCGAGAAGGGAATGCGGGTCATGTATATGCGCAGGATCCTCATAGAGCGTGAGATGGGTCATGACCTCCGCACCGACAGCGGCTGGCTTTTCATGAGTGGGCGGGAAACGGGAGAATTTCTCTCCGACCCCACGAATATAGAGCTTTGCAGGCTAAATACTATCTGCAATATCGACAACGATGTTATTCCGTTCCTTACCTTGCCGTTCAATTCTATAGTCGTGCGCGGCGCCGACGGCAGGTTCCGCGTGGAAGAGCCCGAGCAGGAGGACTTTGAACTGCTGTCATAATCTTAAGCGAACAAGCATATAAAAAGAGAGGAGCGATGAACGGCGCTCCTCTCGTTTCTTTTTGTGATGCGGTCTAGTCTTTCTTTATCTCCGCAAGGCATTTTGCGCAGACGGCTTTATCCTTGAAGATCGTGATATCCTCGGGACTCTTGCAGAATATGCAGTTTCGCTGGAATTTCTTTAAAATAATCATATCATTGTCGGTATATATCTCGACCTGATCCTTTGTGTTGAGCTCGAATGTACGTCTGATCTCAATAGGAAGCACTATCCTTCCGAGTTCATCAACATTTCTGACTATGCCTGTTGATTTCATATGATCTCTCCTCTTGAAAATTGCCCTCAATCGTATGTAAGTTCTATAAGTTAAAATTGTCTTATAAAAACCACATTATTTTCATACTAATTATACAACAAAGCGTTGCTATTTGTCAATAGTTTTAAAGAAAATTTCACCATTTAAAGGGATATTTTGTTGTATTTTTATCATTTGCATAAAGAAGGTGTCGGATTTGCTCGGATTTTTGCTCACTTTGTTGATAATAACAGCCGTGATTTGCGGTGTCACGGGTAGCGTCACACAGTCTGTCACATCTGCTGCGGCGTCTGCGGCGGAGCAGGCGATATATCTGTGTATTTCCATAGGCGGAAGTATGGCACTGTGGGGAGGACTGCTGAAGATAGCCGAGACAGCAGGCGTCACACGTTTTGTCACACGGATAGTCGGCAAGCCCATAGCCCGCCTTATGGGAAAGTCCCCCGACGATGAGCTGACGCGCACCGTATCTCTCGGAGCGGCGCTGAACCTGCTGGGGCTCGGGAATGCCGCCGTTCCGACAGCTATAAAAGCTATGAAACAGCTCGACCGCAAGGAGGGCTGTTCGGGACGCGGGACGGCGTTCTTCATCATACTCAACACCGCCTCGATACAGCTCCTCCCCGTGACAGCCGCCGCCATGCGCACCCGTCACGGCTCGGAAGCTCCATGGGAGATAATGCCCGCTTCGCTCCTGACCTCCGCGGCGGCGCTGACCGTGGGGCTCCTGACGGCGGCGGTCATATTCCCGAAAGCGAGGGGGTCGAAAGCCCAATGACAGCCGAACTTATCGTCCCCGCGCTCATAGCGCTGATACTCCTGCTCGGACTGATAAAGCGGGTGGATATAGTCGGGAGCTTCACAGAGGGTGCAAGGGAAGGTCTTGCGGAAGCTGTGCGGCTTTGTCCCACGCTGATACTGCTCGTCACAGCCGTGACCATGTTCACCGCTTCGGGAGCGTCGGAGCGCTTTGCGGAGCTTGCGTCGGGGGTCACAGACCTTCTCGGTATCCCCCGCGAGTGTACCGCCCTCATGCTGATACGTCCCATATCGGGGAGCGGTTCGATAGCGGTGTTTGACGGCATACTCTCCGAATGTCCGCCCGATTCCTTTGCCGCCCGTACCGCGGCGGTGATGATGTCATCGGCGGAAACTACCGTGTACATGATGACGGTCTGTTTCTCATCGGTCGGGAAAAAGCCGAAAGCAGGCTTTTTTGCCGCAGCTTTCGCCGCAGACTTAGCCTGCTTTCTGTTTGCACCGATATTTGTAAGACTGCTCTGACTTTTACGCTTTGAGCCCTGCGACAGCCGCCGCGGGGTCTTTTGCTCCGAAAAGATATGAACCCGAAACGAGGAGGTCAGCGCCCCGCTCCTTGACGAGAGCAGCTGTTTCTCCGTTTATCCCGCCGTCCACCTCAACGTAGATGTGACGGTCTGTGCTGTCCGCAAGAGCACGCGCTGCAGCTATCTTGTCAAGCATTTCGGGCATGAAGGACTGTCCGCCGAAGCCCGGTTCGACGGTCATGATGAGGATAATGTCGATAAGGTCGAGATAAGGCGTTATGACCTCTACGGGGGTACTCGGCTTGACGGATATCCCCGCAAGACAGCCTGTTTCGCGGACAGCTTTAAGCGCGGGAACGATGTCCTCCGCGGCTTCGGCATGGACGGTGATCGAGGAAGCCCCCGCCGCCGCGAAATCCTTCACGTACCTTACGGGATCGACTATCATAAGATGTACGTCTATGGGCTTGGTCACGAGCCCCTTTATGCTTTCGAGAATGACTTCTCCGAAGCTGATGTTCGGCACGAAGCAGCCGTCCATTACGTCATAGTGGAGCATATCTGCCCCCGCCTGCTCTATGCGCTTGATCTCGCTGCCGAGACACGAAAAATCCGCCGCCAGCAGCGAAGCCGAAACGGAAGCCCTGTTTTCCCTCAATTGCATTTCCCCGATCTCCTTTTACGACATTTTCGGACAGGTATATTATACAACAATATCCCGCATAAGTCAAGAGCCGTTTTCAAAAAACGGCTCTTTTGGGTCTTAGCGCTGCTTTTTCAGTTTGAATCCTGCAACGGTGAATATTATGGGAACGATAAGTCCCGTAAGGAGAGTGAGGACAGCCGTGCCGCTCGTACCGACCGATAACAGATTTCCGATAAGGGTCACGATTATCGTCAGGATACCGAGCCCGCCGAGAAGTCCGCCCTTAGAGGGGTTATTCCGTTCCTCCTGTTACATTGATATGTTTCCCTGCCGCAGGGGACGGCGCGTATATGAGTATTATAACACAGCTTACAGATAAAGTCAATAGAGTAATACTAATTTCCGAGAGCTGTCTCTTGTGAGGCAGCATTGCTGTGCCCGAATACGGCGTGTTATGTAAATGTTCAATATATTAGCCGCGTCCCCCTTTGGGAAAGTTTGTAGGATTTGCCGTTGACAATCGGGGCTTTGACGTGGTATATTTGTAATGTACGTGATAAACCGATATTTTCAAGGAGTGAAGTAAAATGAAAATGTTAAAGAAACTGCTCACCCTGTCGCTTGCGGCGGCTATGGCGGGCACCTGCCTTGCTTCCTGCGGAAACACCTCCGAGGGCGGCAGCAGCGATAACGCGGGATCTTCCGCAGGCGGAGAGAACACCATTGTCATCGGCGGCAGCGGTCCTCTCACTGGTAGCGCCGCTCAGTACGGCGTTGGCGTAAAGAACGCCGTGGAGCTTGCTGTCAAGGACGTGAACGATTCGGGTATGCTGGGCGATACCAAGCTCTCCGTCATATTCGAGGACGACGAAGCCGACGCCGCCGACAAGGCTGTGAACGCCTACAATACCCTTAAAGACAAGGGCATGGACATCATGGTCGGCACCGTTACCACGGGTTCATGTCTCGCTGTAGTTGACTACACCAAGCAGGACAGCTACTTCCAGCTGACCCCCTCCGCTTCGGCTCAGGACGTTATCAGAAACGACAACTGCTTCCAGGTATGCTTTACCGATCCCAACCAGGGACGCGCTTCGGCTGACTACATCGCCGATAACGGTGTCGCTAAGAAGATAGCCGTTATCTATGACAGCTCCGACGCTTACTCCTCGGGTATCTTCAATACCTTCAAAGAGGAGGCTTCCGCAAAGGGTCTTGAGATCGTAACGGAGCAGTCTTTCACCAAGGACTCCAAGACCGACTTCTCGGCTCAGATAAGCGCTGCCAAGAACGCGGGCGCAGAGCTGGTGTTCCTGCCCATCTACTATCAGGAGGCTTCGCTTATCCTGTCCCAGTCCGCTTCCGCAGACTACAAGCCGATCTTCTTCGGCTGCGACGGTCTTGACGGTATACTTTCCGTTGAGAACTTCGACACCTCTCTTGCGGAGGGCGTAATGCTGCTTACTCCTTTCGCAGCAGACGCTGCCGATGAAGCTACACAGAAGTTCGTTACCGCCTACAAGGAAGCCTACGGCGGCGAGATACCCAATCAGTTCGCAGCCGATGCTTATGACTGCGTACAGATCATTGCAAGCCTTATCAAGCAGGAGGGCATCACCGCCGATATGTCCCACGAGGATATGTGCGCCAAGCTCACCGCTGCTATCACGGGCGGCTTCAGCTATGACGGTCTGACCGGTACGGGCATGACCTGGAGTGCCGACGGTGCTGTTTCCAAGAACCCGAAGGCTGTCGTTATCAAGGACGGAAGCTATTCCGCTCTCCAGTGATACGCCCCCAAAATAATCAAATTAGGCAACGGAGCCTGCGGTCTTACCGCGGGCTCTTTTGTTATATTCTGACAATATCCCCGAAATATTGCAGCTGTTATCTGTCGGAAATGTTTAATTTCAAAATCTTCTTGCATTTTGGGTGATTATGTGATATAATGAATATGTATGAAAATTTATTAGGAGTGTTCTTTATGGGATTCTTGGATAATCTTATAAACGGTATCAGTCTCGGCAGTATCTACGCCGTTATCGCGCTGGGATATACGCTTGTTTACGGTATCGCCAAAATGCTGAACTTCGCTCACGGCGATGTCATCATGGTGGGCGGCTATCTCATTTTCACCTGCGCCACCACATGGGGCTTGAACCCGTATCTGTCCCTCGTTATAGCTATGGCGGGCTGTACGGTGCTGGGCATACTTATAGAAAAGATAGCCTACAAGCCGCTCCGTCAGGCGACGAGCCTCTCGGTGCTGATAACCGCTATCGGCGTGAGCTATTTCTTGCAGAACATAGCGCTTCTCATATTCGGCGCAAATCCCGTAACATTTACCTCGATAGTAAACTTGCCCAAGATATCGCTGTTTGACGGGCAGATAATCATAAAGAGCGAGACCACCGCCGCGATAGTCGTTTCGGTGCTCATCGTTGTGGGACTTTCGCTTTTCGTCGGAAAGACCAAGAGCGGACGCGCAATGCTCGCGGTATCGGAGGATAAGGACGCCGCACAGCTCATGGGCGTGAACGTGAACCGCACCATATCCCTGACCTTCGCCATAGGCTCGGGGCTTGCGGCTGTTGCGGGCGGACTGCTTTGCTCGGCTTACCCCGTGCTCTCAAACACTACGGGAGCAATGCCCGGTATCAAGGCATTCGTGGCGGCGGTATTCGGCGGTATAGGCTCTATACCCGGAGCTATGATAGGCGGCATACTCATAGGCGTTATCGAGATACTCGGCAGAGCCTATATCTCTCCCCAGCTTGCAGACGCAATAGTTTTCGCAGTGCTCATCATCGTGCTTATGGTCAAGCCCACGGGCATACTCGGCAAGAAGATAAGCGAGAAGGTCTAATGAAAGGACAGATAGATTTGAAGCGTAAGATTTCACCTGCGACGCGGGGCAGCTTTATCACATACGGCATGGTCACGGCTGCATTCATCGTGACGCAGATACTTGTATCGACGGGCAGGGTCAGCAATATGTTTCAGGGTCTGCTCGTACCCTTTTGCGTGTATTCGATAGCGGCGGTGTCTCTCAATCTGACCGTCGGTATACTGGGCGAGCTGAGCCTCGGACAGGCGGGATTCATGTGTGTGGGAGCTTACACGGGCGCGATATTCTCCCTCATGACCAAGGACGCCATCACGAGCGCATGGGTGCGTTTCCCGCTGGCACTTCTGATAGGCGGGCTCGCGGCGGCGATATTCGGGGTGCTGATCGGCATACCCGTACTGAGGCTCCGCGGCGACTACCTCGCCATCGTCACCCTCGCATTCGGTGAGATCATCAAGAACGTGTTCGCGGCGCTCTACATCGGCACCGACAGCCGCGGGGTCCATGTGTCACTGACAAGTCAGGGCGACTTGGGGCTCGAACCCGACGGCAAGATGATAATAAACGGCGCTCTCGGTATCTCGGGCGCACCGAAGGACTCTACCTTCGTTATCGGCTTCGTGGTACTGCTCCTGACGCTCATAGTCATGTATAACTTCATAAACTCCCGCACGGGCAGGGCGGTAATGTCCATACGCGACAACCGCATAGCCGCAGAATCCATAGGGCTCAACATCACAAAATACAAGCTCATAACCTTCGGACTGACCGCATTCTTAGGCGGCGTTGCGGGTTCGCTGTTCTCCCACAACCTTGCGGTATTGCAGGCGTCGAAGTTCGACTATAACCTCTCGATACTGATACTCGTATTCGTGGTGCTGGGCGGTATCGGGAGTATGCGCGGCAGCGTCATCGCGGCGGTAGTGCTGACACTGCTCCCCGAGGTTTTAAGAAGCATAAACAACTATAGAATGCTCATCTACTCCGTAGTGCTTATCGTAATGATGATATTCACCTCGAACGCGACTATCCGCGGTTTCTTCGCTGCGAACTTTGCGAAGCTCAAAGGAGTTATTATAAAGAACAAGCCCGATACTGCGAAGGAGGGTGTGTGAAATGGCTCTTCTCGAAGTAAAGAATCTCGGTATCACCTTCGGTGGACTTCACGCCGTTGACGGCTTCTCGATGTCCATTGAAAAGGGCGAGCTGTACGGGCTTATCGGACCCAACGGCGCGGGAAAGACCACCTGCTTCAACCTGCTGACGGGCGTTTACAAGCCTACTATGGGTACTATCTACCTTGACGGAGAGAATATCACGGGAAAAAGCACCATAGATATCAACAAGGCGGGTATTGCAAGGACATTCCAGAACATAAGGCTTTTCTCGAACCTCAGCGTTATAGACAACGTTAAGGCGGGGCTTACGAATAACTACAGGTATTCGACCGCAACGGGCGTTTTCAGGCTCCCGAAATTTTTTAAGACCGAAAAGCTGATGAACGAGAAGGCTCACGAGCTGCTGAAGGTTTTCGGGCTTGACGAGGAATCGTCTACGATGGCGGCGAACCTGCCCTACGGAAAACAGCGCAAGCTGGAGATAGCGAGAGCCCTCGCCACCGACCCGAAGCTGCTGCTCCTCGACGAGCCCGCCGCGGGCATGAACCCCAACGAGACCGCCGAGCTCATGAACACCATACGCTTCGTGAGGGACGAATTTGACATGACGGTACTGCTTATAGAGCATGATATGAGCCTTGTTTCGGGCATATGCGAGAGGCTTTCCGTACTGAATTTCGGACAGCTTCTCTGTCAGGGAAAGACCTCCGACGTGCTTTCCGATCCCGAGGTCATCACGGCATATCTGGGCGAATAGGGGGCGGTCAAAATGGCAATGTTAGAGATAAGAGACCTTTGCGTGAATTACGGTATGATAAAGGCACTCAAAGGCATATCTTTCGATGTGAACGAGGGGGAGGTAATAGCCCTCATAGGCGCGAACGGCGCGGGCAAGACCACCACTTTGCATACGATCACGGGCATACTTTCCGCAAAGTCGGGGTCGGTGAAGTTCGAGGGGAAGGAACTGACGAAAACTCCCGCTCACAAGATAGTCAGAATGGGAATGGCTCATGTCCCCGAAGGCAGGCGCATATTCCAGCAGCTCACGGTGCTGGACAACCTGAAACTCGGCGCATTCACGCGAAACGACGCCGCGGGCATAGCAGAGGACATGGAGAAGATCTATGGGCGCTTCCCCCGCCTTGCCGAGAGAAAGACCCAGATCGCGGGAACGCTCTCGGGCGGCGAACAGCAGATGCTCGCTATGGGAAGGGCTCTTATGTCACGTCCGAAACTTATCGTCATGGACGAACCGTCTATGGGTCTTTCGCCCATACTCGTGAGCGAGATATTCGATATAATAACCTCGATAAGAAAGGACGGCACGACGGTTCTGCTCGTGGAGCAGAACGCGAAAAAAGCACTCTCCATAGCCGACAGAGCCTACGTGCTCGAAACGGGGAACATCACGCTTTCGGGAAAGGCGTCCGATCTGATAAACGACGAAAAAGTCCGCAAGGCATATCTCGGAGAATAAAGGAGGTATCATTATGGCAAGGATATTCACGATCTCAAGAGGCTTTGGAAGCGGGGGCAGGACTATCGGTAAAATGCTCTCGGAAAAACTCGGCATCAAGTATTACGACAACAGCCTTATCAAGCTCGCCAGCGAGGAGAGCGGTATCAACGAGGCTTTTTTCGGGCTTGTTGACGAGATGGTGAAGAAGTCTTTCATCAAACGCGGCGGAAAGTACAAGGGCGGTATCCTCAGCCCCTCCAACAAGGAGTACACCTCTGATGCGAACCTGTTCAACTTTCAGGCTAAGATAATCAAGGAGCTTGCCGAGAAGGAGCCCTGTGTCATCGTCGGCAGGTGTGCCGATTATATCCTTCGCGACCGCGACGACGTGGTGAAGCTGCTTATCTTCTGCGACAGAGAGAAGCTCATAGAGCGCACCGATAAAATGCGCAGTGACTATTACCGCCACTATACCGAAAGGGAATGGACTTCGCCCTTCAATTACGACCTTTGCATCAACACCAGCGGAATGGATTTCGCCGTTTGCGTTGATGTCATCACCTCTTACGTAAAAGACACGAACAAATGATTTCGGAAGCTGTCCGCTTTTTCAAGGCGGACGGCTTTTTGCGTAATCGTGAAAATTTGGAGAGCAAAAGAAAAAATCCTTCGGAATTTGTTGACAAGTGTAATAATTTATGATATAATCATCATGGATATGACAGGGTTAGAAGTTCAGCGCGGGACACGCGCGGGTGTGTATAGTTAGGAAAATGGTGAAAGAGTATGGAAAAAGGATCTTTCCGAAGCGGGCGGCGCAGAGCCGCAGATGAAAAAGGCGTCCTAAGCCGAAGCGTTTGTGAAAAAATCGACGGAGGGACTGCTGTATGAATATCTCGAATCTGTTCAGCCTCCTTTGCGGACTGGCGCTATTTATGTTCGGTATGTCCATCATGGGCGATGCCCTCAAAAAGGCGGCGGGGGCGCAGCTCGAAAGACTGCTCGCAAAGCTGACCGATACGCCCCTTAAAGGCATTCTGCTCGGAACGGGCGTTACGGCGGTCATACAGTCCTCCTCGGCGACCTCGGTAATGACCGTCGGCTTCGTGAACTCGGGCATGATGAAGTTCAGGCAGTCCATAGGCATAATCCTGGGCGCTCTGCTCGGTACTACTGTTACGGGCTGGATAATCGCACTTTCTTCGATAGAGGGAGGAGAATCGGGCTGGCTGGCACTGTTCTCCACCGATACGATAATGGGACTGATCGCAGTGGCAGGTATACTGTTCCGCTCATTTTCAAAAAGGCACAAGAATGTCGGTGATATAATGCTGGGCTTCGCGGTGCTCATGACAGGTATAGACACTATGAGCTCGGCAATGGCACCTTTGAAGGATAGCGAGGCATTCGTAAAGATACTTACCATGTTCTCGAACCCATTCCTCGGTATACTGGCGGGTGCGGCGTTCACAGCCGTTCTTCAAAGCGCTTCGGCGGCTGTCGGTATCCTACAGTCCATGACCGTTACCGGGGCTATCGACCTTGCGACAGCTCTGCCGATACTGCTCGGTATCTCAATAGGCGCGGCAGTTCCCGTGCTCCTTACCGCACTTGCCGCAAATACTGAGGGCAAGCGGACAGCGTTCGTTTATCTTCTTGCTTCCGTTATCGGAGTTACTGTCTGCGGCGGTACATTTTATATCATCAATGCTATCCACCCATTACCGTTCATGGGCGCAAAACAGACATATTTTTCTATTGCATTCGTGAACACACTTTTCAAGCTGATAGATGTTATAATACTCATGCCGTTCATAGGTGCGCTCGAAAAGCTGACCTGCCTTATCATCAGAGATAAAAAGACAGAGGAAAAGAAAGCGAACCAGATCGTTCTGGAGGATCGCTTCCTGCCTTACCCCTCGCTCGCTATCTCCCAGACCCGCAGCGCTATCTTCGACCTTGCGGAGACTTCGGTCAAGAGCATCAAGCTGGCGTTTGAGGAGCTTGACGAGTTCTCCGAGGAAAAGTTCGGGAAGATATCCGACTATGAACAGCTTGCCGACTGCTACGAGAACGACATCGGTACCTATCTCATGAAGCTGTCAAGGCGCGAGCTGGGCAAGGGCGAGAATGCGGATATTTTCAAATATCTCCGCACTCTCACGGAGTTCGAGCGCATCACCGACCACGCCATGAGCATAGCGTATATCGCGCAGTCCAACATGAAAGAGGGCATAAGCTACTCGGGACAGGGCGAGAGCGACCTTAACGTCATAATGTCGGCAGTCACCGAGATACTTGAAATGACCGTCAGTGCCTTTATGCAGGACAACTGGCAGAGCGACGGCAGGGTAGAAGCCCTCAGCAACGTAGTCCGCAGGCTTTGCAGCAAGGCGGAGACCTTCCATGTGGGACGAATGCAGTCGGGCGAATGTTCGCCGAAACAGGGCGCGGGCTTTGTCGATCTGCTGACGAATCTCGAACGTATCGCCGTACACTGCAACAAGATAGTGCTTGCGATAATCGAGGTACACGGCGATACCTACCGTATACACAACATAAGCGAAAGCGATGAGGAGTTCGAGCCCCGCACTGCCATGATAACCGAAGCATACAAGGAATACCACGACAAATACAGGCTTACCCCCTCCGCAGGGCAGGGAAGCGCCGCACCTACCGTATAAAACTACTCCCCGTACACCCATGAGATGTACGGGGAGATTTTATCGTTCGGACAGCTTTTTCATAAGCTCCGAGCGCAGGAATTCGTACCGAAGGCGCTTTTCTTCTTTGGCAAAATGCACCTCGCGGGACTGCTCGGGGCAGTCGGTGTAGTCGAGCTTTTCATCGCCGAACTGCTCGCTCGTCAGGTCGAAAACGCAGCCCTCGACCTCGTTGAAGCAGTGATAATTCCCGCCGGGACGTAGTATCCCGCGCACTTTGCCGCCGAAGATGTCCTGTATCAGGAATGCGGTTATCGAGCATTGCCCGAGGGTCTTGTTCTCGGGCGACCAGCCCTCTCGCAGACGCGGAGCGCAGGTGTCGGCGCACCATATCTCCGAGAGAATATCGTAGTAGTCCCGCGGTGTAAGACCTCTCCCGTCGGTGACATCGGCTGTCTCCCAGCCGTAGAATGCGTATTGTTTCATAACGATCAACTCCTTCGGTATCATTATAACACATTTGGGAGAGTTTGTCTACTAACCTTTTAGGAATTAGTATGATTAAGCGCGTCTGATAAAGAAATCGCACTTTTCCGCGCCCTTGCCGAGAGTTCCCGTGCGCTCGAATACCAGCCCGGGGAGGTCGCCGTACATACGTTCATCATTCTCGCAGAATATCTTAGTGATCTCCGGACAGCCCAGCTCGGTAAAATACCTGTTGTAGGGGCAGGCGACGATATCCATTCGGTAGGCGCCCTTTTCCTTGGGGTAGAACACGTTCTCAAAGCCGCATTTCGTGCCGAAGTTGTTCCTCGTCATGGGGTCCCACATCTTGATGAACAGCGAGGGCATGAAGGGTATTTTCATCATGCCGCGGATAAAGCCCTGAGCTTTCGCGCATATCCTCACCGCGGTGTTCTCGATGACCGAATACGCTTCCTCATCGCTCATAAATTCCTTTGCTGTCAGATAGACGGCGGCTGAGGGGAATATCTTGGTGTCGGTGTGAGAACGTTCGCCCTCCGAGAGGTCGCTGTACCTCTCATATATCTTGCTCAGCCTTGAAGTTGCCTTACGCCAGAGCTTTTCGCCCTGCTCCTTGCCGAGCACCTTTTCGACCTCATCGCGCATTTCCTTTTTTGAGTCCATTACCTTCTTTGCCGATCTCATAACTATACCTCCGTTAAATGATTGGTTACTTATAGCTAACTGTATTATATCACATATTTTTGCATATGTCAAGCCCGTAAGCCCGGATATCCGCAGCTCCGGGGCATTTCATTTCTTGTCGGGAGTTTCCTATTTTTGTATATGGGTAAATATACTAAACCGAGATCATGTGAAAAGTGTACAATCGGAGGGTCATGTTATTATAGGAATGGTAAAACTTTCGGCAATATTTCCGAAAATACTTGACGGTAGTATAAATACTGTTGTATAATATATTCATATAATTCTGCTGTGAACGGAGGTAAAAGCATTATGAACGTATTCAAACGATCGGCGGTCGCGCTGTGTGCCGCTGCGCTCTCTTTGGGTACTGTGACGGCGATAGCTGCTTCGGCTGCCGACCCACATACATATGAGTCGCTGGGCGTCGATAAGGACGCCAAGGTCGCTTTCGAGACTAAGACAGCCGCCAAGACGCGGCTTCCCGTCATCAATATCACCACCACGGGCAATAAGGAGATGATACTTTCCAAGGAGGTCTACACCGACTGCGTTGTGGACGTTTTCAACGCGGGCAAGGAATTCGAGATGGACGAGGTATCGGCGGGTATCAGGGTGCGCGGGAATTCCAGCGCATACTACGGCGATGTGGAGCAGATAAAGCGCAATCCCGTTCCCTACCGCATAAAGTTCGATAAGAAGCAGAATATGCTTGGACTGAACGACGGCGCGAAGTGCAAGAGCTGGGTGCTGTTGAAGACCGACTGGAACATCTGCGCCAACGACATAGCCTTCCGCATGGGCAGGGAGATATTCGATGACACGGCTTTTGTTTCGGACGCACAGTATGTACATCTCTACGTGAACGATAAGCTGCAAGGGCTGTATCTTCTCTGCGAGCAGTCGCAGGTCAACGAGTATCGCGTGAACGTCAGCGAAGCCCCCGACGGCTACACGGGCACCGACATAGGCTACTATCTGGAGCTTGACAACTATGCCGACCGTGAAGAGGATAATATCTACTTCACTATGGATTACGAGGGCGCAAAGGTCACAGATGTTCGCGGCGTGTCCCGCGAGTTCGTTCCCGCCGATTACTCCATAAAGAACGATATCTACTCCGAGGAGCAGAAGGCTTTCATTGACAAGTATCTGAACAACGTATTCAAGATACTCTACAACGCCACCGAGAAGGGCGTGTATTACACCTTCGATGCAAATTTCGATCTTATCCCTTCGGACTATACCACTGCCGAAGAGACCGTTTCCGCAGTCATGGATATGGATTCGGTAGTCGATATGTATCTGCTCTACGAGATAGTACACGACTACGACTGCGGCGAGGGCAGCTTCTATATGTGCGTTGATTTCGCCGAGGGAAGCAATACCCCCAAGCTGCAATTCACATCACCGTGGGATTTCAACTGGGCGTACAATGACAGTACATCGAGATACTGGGCGGGCGCATTCTGCACCAACAGCTTCGCCAATCAGTACGGAGATCGCTCGAATCCATGGCTCATTCTCCTTGCCAAGCAGGACTGGTTCCACGATCTCTGCGCCGATAAATGGGCTGCCGAGAGGGAGAACGTGAGAAAAGCCGTACAGACCGAGAGAGACATACTCGCCAAGTACGAGAAAGATATAAATGTCAAGGAGCAGTACGGCACATCGAGCGCCTCAAATCTTCTTGACTGGGTTGATAAGCGCCTGACATGGATGGACGGTACCTTCGAGAAGGAGCATAATTACGTCGCTACAGTAAAGACCGCTGCAACCTGCACCGAGAGCGGCGTTATGGAATATAAGTGCGCCTGTGGCGACAAGTACACCGAGGAGATACCCGCGCTTGGTCACGATTACAAGGATACTGTAGTAGCACCCACCGCGACCTCCGACGGCTATACTCTCCATACCTGCACAAGATGCAAAAAGTCCTATATGGACAACAAAGTGCCCAAGATCACCGCGCCGACCGATCAGAGCAAGTCCGTCGAGAGCTGCACTGCGACCCTCGCCAAGACCAAGTGTGTTTACAAGGGCAAGGGCGTCGCTCCCAAGCTGACCCTCAAGGACGGCAGCAAGACCCTCGTTAAGGGTACGGATTACAAGCTGAGCTACAAAAACTACACCAACCCCGGAAAGGCGACCATTACGATAACGGGTATCGGCAGCTACACGGGCAAGAGGACGCTGAACTACTACATCGTACCCAAGCAGAACGTTATAGGGAGCGTCACTTCAAAGACCGCGGGCAAGATCACGACATCATGGACTAAGGACACCTTAGCCACAGGCTATCGCCTGCAATTTGCTTCGGATAAGAGCTTTAAGAGCATTGTCAAGACTGCTTATGCCAAGAAGAACAGCACAGTCAAGGGCACAGTATCGGGTCTTACATCGGGCAAGACTTATTACGTGAGAGTGACCTCTTACAAAGCTATAGACGGAAAGCGTTACTATGGTCCCGTAAGCGTGGTCAAGTCGGTAAAGGTCAAGTGATCTGCTCCGAGATTTAAATAGAATTAAATAATCAAAGGACTGCACAGCAAGCCGTTGTGCAGTCCTTTTTTTCGGTTATGGATAAGGCAGATAGTTAGCTATGGCTAATTTATACAAAAAGAGTGTGATATCGGCGGAGATTTTAGTGCTGCGCATAAATTATTGTGAAATAAAAATGAAATCCCTTGACTTGTTGTTACGGTTGTGATAATATGATGCATGGTTAGTTAATGCTAATCGACCGGCAGAGTCGGCTGACAGTCGGCAGACGGTGTTTATTTTTGCGGCGTGGTTAGCTTAGGCTGACCCGTTTGGGAATACCTCTTGGGAGGAAGGAAACAGGAATGTCACAGAAAAAGACCACGCTGACAGCGGTGCTTGCGCTGATGATGGCTGTCATGCTGTCGCTCATGGGCGGCGGTATCAGGGCTTTCGCGTCGGCGGAATACATACCGAGCTGGGAGGAGTACAAGGCTGCGGGAAATCCCGCTTCTACATGGAACGATGTGGCTGACTCCATAGATAAGCTGATGGAGGCTTCCTATCAGCTCTACGTGGAGGGCAGACAGGACGAAGCCTACACCCCCATACTCAATTCCTATAATTTCTACTATGAAACTTCGGGCTTCGAGCGCAACGTCAACGGCTATTCGGGCTCGGAGGTCAGCAAGGCGGAGCTCCAGTTCAAGACCGCGAGGAAGTCGGTCAAGAAGGGCGCTCCCGTGGAGGAGATAAAGGAGAACTTCAACGCTCTCAGCGAGATACTCCACACGCAGGCGAACCACCTTGACGGGTTGGGCGATACGGGAAGCTCGAAGCTGACCTTCGGCGAGGGCTCGGCTGAAACTGCCGTGACCGAAACGGAAGCCCCTTCCGCAGAGACCGCTCCCGCAGCGGCGGAAACAGCCGCAGCAGACAGCAGCAGTTCGGCACCTCTCGGCAGCGGCAGCACGAACGGCTGGGTCACATTTGCTTCCTGCTTTGCGATAATACTCCGCGAGGGGCTTGAAGCGATACTGGTAGTCGGCGCGATAATCGCCTATCTGGTAAAGTCGGGCAACAAGAGCAAGCTGAAGCACGTATACATCGGCTGCGTGGCAGCGATAGCGGCGAGCTTCCTCTGCGCATGGCTGCTGAGCCTGCTGAAGCTGGCGAACACCGCCAATCAGGAGATCATCGAGGGTGTCACCGCGCTGACGGCGGTGCTGGTGCTGTTCTACGTGAGCAACTGGATGGTATCTAAGGCGGAAGCCGATACCTGGTATCCTATACGGAGAATGAGATCACCAAAACCGGAACATTTGATGTAACGATCATTGATACGTCTGTGGATATATACAACATCGCTGTTTCGGCAAATCCGACAACAGGCGGAACAGTAAGCGGCGGCGGTGAATATGATGAAAATACTTCTGTTACCGTATCAGCTACAGCAAACAGCGGTTATTCCTTTGTGAAGTGGACGGAAAACGGCGAACAGGTCAGCACCGATGCAAGCTATACCTTTACCGCAACATCTGATCGTACACTTGTAAGGCTCAATATCCTTTTCCGTACCCCATACAGCAGAGCCGTATTCTTCGCCCTGCCTAAACTTCTTCTTGTTTTTCGACTTGACATAGAGGACTAACCTCATCACACCCGCCAGAACCAAGCCGAAAAGAATATCTAACGGGTGTAAACTGGGAAAGACCTTAGCAAAAGCTACCCCGAGATTGCTCATAAAAGGGAGTATCTTCTCCTGAAATCCGTTGCCCTCCGCTGTTCGGTACGCATAGCCGATAAGGTTTCCTGCATACGCAAAGATCGCATAGGGTAAGGCTTTCAGAATGACCTTTTTTAGCTTTCGGGTGTTGATCTGCACTCGGCAGACAAAGCCTTTCTCATGTTATCGGCATAAAAGTTCGCCGTAAAAACATCATCGCCCCTTGCCCTTGGTGTCGGGGGATAGG
>CACZJT010000078.1 GCA_902781565.1 uncultured Ruminococcus sp. | reverse complement strand
GGGCGCGTAACCGCGCGTGAGATGTACGGCTGCTGCGGGTTCGTCGCCCACCACAATACGGACATCTGGGGCGACACCGCCCCGCAGGACTTATGGATGCCCGGAACTCAGTGGGTCATGGGCGCGGCGTGGCTGTGCCTGCACATTTGGGAGCATTTCCTCTACACCCGCGACGTCGATTTCCTCGCGGATAAATTCGACACCTTGCTCGAAGCGGCGATGTTCTTCGAGGACTTCCTCATTGAGGACAAGCAGGGAAGGCTCGTGACCTGCCCATCGGTATCGCCCGAAAACACCTACATCACCGAGAGCGGCGCCAAGGGTTCGCTGTGCATAGGTCCCTCTATGGACAGTCAGATCATCTATGAACTGTTCACGGCGGTGATCGAAGCGTCCGAAATTTTGGACATGGAGAAAGAGCACGCTCTGAAGCTCCTTAAACTCCGCGAACGTCTGCCCAAGCCCGAGATCGGGAAGTACGGGCAGATAAAGGAGTGGGCGATAGACTACGATGAAGCCGAGCCGGGTCACAGACACGTTTCCCAGCTTTTCGCCCTCTACCCCGGGGATATGATAACCATGCGCGGAACTCCCGAGCTTGCGAAGGCGGCGAGAGCTACCCTCGACAGGCGGCTTGCTCACGGCGGCGGGCATACGGGCTGGTCGCGGGCTTGGATGATAAACTTCTATGCAAGGCTTTTCGACGGCGAAAAGGTCGGCGAGAATATCCGTGCGCTGCTTGCGAATTCCACGAGCGACAACCTTTTCGATATGCACCCGCCCTTCCAGATCGACGGCAATTTCGGCGGAGCGGCGGGCATGACCGAAGCCCTCATGCAGAGCGTGAACGGTGAGCTGATATTCCTTCCCGCACTTCCGAAAGAGTGGCAGCGCGGCAGCTTCAAGGGGCTGCGCGCCCGCAGAGGTCTGACCGTTTCCTGCGAGTGGGACACTGACGCCGAGGGCAGGGTGAGCTATAAGGCGGAAGTCACGGCGGACAAGGATATAAGATTCGTGTGGGTACACGGCGGCGAGGATACTCCCGTCACACTCAAAGGCGGTGAGACCCGCACACTCACATACACCGGCTGAGGAAAGCATGGATATGGAAAAGAAAGGAAATGAAAGCACAATGAAGTCAAAAAGACTTGCGGCTGCGGCGGCAGCGCTCATCGTCACGGTGTCGGCGCTCGGTTCCTGCGGCTCGAATATTAAGAGCGGCAGCAATGACAGCTCGTCTATCCCCGACAACGTATCGGCTGTCACCGAGATCGGTGGCACCTCTTCGGAGGGCGATACCGTTTCGGGCGTGGATATCGCCTACGATGAGGACGGAGAGCCCGCCGAGACCGAAGCTCCCGTTATAAGATACGACGAGACCGATTTCGACGCCATCGAAGTCCCCTATATCGAGTACAGCAAGACCTATCAGGCGGAGTCGGGAACGTTTGTCGGCAACACCTCGGCGGTGCTGAAAGACAGGGCATCCTTCAAGGGAGACGGCTATGTGGCGGGAGCCGCTCCCGACAACTGGAGCCTTACATTCGACCTGCCCGTTTCGCAGTTCTACAACATCACCGTCATGACAGCCTCCGACCGCGCTCTCAACAGCACCCTTTCGGTCAACGGTCACGATGTATGGGTGTTCAGGACGGAGGGCACGGGCAGCTTTGCGGAGAAGCAGCTCGTCAATATCTGGCTGAACGAGGGCATTAACGAGATACGTCTGAGCTCCACCGATAACGCGGTGGACATCGACTACATCACCATCGAGGCGAACAAGGAGATCAGTATGCTCTCCCCCGACCTCTCGAAGTCCGCGCTTTCAAATGCCAACGCCACATGGCGTGCCGAGGCGCTTTATCAGCTGCTCTGCTCGGATTACGGCAAGCAGGTCATCACCGCCCAGCATGACACCGCGGGCGGCTCTGCCGAGACCGATGCGGTCTATCAGGTAACGGGCAAATATCCCGCGATAAGAGTTTCCGACCTGGGCGGCTACACCAAGGGCAATCCCAAGGACATCACGCAGGCTTTCGAGTATTGGGACAAGGGCGGTATCATCGCCTATGACTGGTACTGGGTAGACCCCGCAGGCAAAAAGAGCAGTATAGATTACGATATTGCTAATGTGAACTTCGATGTTCGCAAGGCTGTCCCCAAGACAGTCGAGGTACAGGTCGAGGAGCAGCCTGAGGACACAAGCTCCGCAGATGACAGCGTTGCGGGCGAGGAGGACGAGTACGACGAATGGGGCAATCCCATCGAGAGGGAGACCCCCGCACCGACAGTCCGCACCGAGCGCAGGCTCGAATTCACCACCGATGAGATGTCCATGTGGACTCCCGACGAGGTGGAGCAGATGCATGAGGACAAGAAGATAACCGATGAGTGCTACTACATCTTAAAGGACATCGACACCGCTTCCAAGCACCTGACAAAGCTGTTCGATGAGAATATACCCGTGCTCTGGAGACCCCTCCCCGCCGCGAGCAACGGGCTTTACTGGTGGGGGCTCGACAAGGATTCCTACAAGTGGCTCTGGGAACTCATGTACAAGCGCATGACGAATTACCACGGGCTTAACAACCTTGTATGGGTATGGAGCGCACAGAACGCCGAGTGGTACGTGGGCGACGACCTCTGCGACGTTATCTCTGCCGATGTGTACACGAACGGTAGCCGTGACGCGCAGATAAACACCATGCTCTCCCTCAACAATATCTGTACCTCCAAGCCTATCGCCATGACCGAATGCGGAAATCTGCCTTCTATGGACAGTATGCTCCGAGAAAAGGCTATGTGGTCGTATACCGCCCTCTGGACAGAGCCTTATCTTGCCGAGGAGCTGGGGCTTTCAGCTAACAGCACCGAAGCCACCGAAGCCGCCGAGGAGCGCATAAGGGTCTACTATAACAACAACTACACGCTGACCCTCGACGAGCTTCCGAGCATTCCCGATGTGGCTAAGGCGATAAGGGACGAGGCAAAGAAGGACGGCAGAGCTAAGACTAAGACCAAGGATAAAGGCTCCGACCGCGCCGAGGAGGGCGATGGCTACTCCGAGGAGGAGGAAAGCACCGACAGCGAGCAGACCGAGGAATACACCGATGACGGAGGCTACACCTACGATGACGGCACGGGCTACACCGACTACGGCTATACGGATTACGGATACACGGACTACGGCTACACCGATTATGGGACGGGTGAGTATTATTGGTGATCCCCGAAACGCTCATAGCGCTCACAGCCGATGAAACGGCACAGCGCGTCACCTATTCGCCGATAGCCCTCGCGGTCACGGTCGCGGCGGCGGTGGGGGTGTCGGTACTCCTTGACAGGCTAAACAAGAAGAAAAAGGAGAAAATGCACCGCTTCATGGAGGAAGTCTCCGACACGGAGGAAAGCACCGATGAAGCGGGCGGCGAGGACGCCGATACAAAATAACAGCATAGGCGGGAGCTTCGGCTCCCGTCTTTTTTTGGATAAAAAACTTGTATACTTTCAAAAGATAAGATTGCAAACCCACGGAAAGTGTTGTATAATAAGAGCATAATATTTTTATATAGGAGGGGAACTATATGATCTTACAAATGCTGAACAGCGGCTGGGAATTCGCGGAGACCGCCCTCGGGACGGAGTATTCCGATAGCCTTCCGTGGGAGCACGTCACGATACCTCACGACAGGCTGATATACGACACAAACGACCTCTACAAGGACTTCACGGGCTGGTACAGAAGAAAGCTCACTGTCCCGAATGACGGAAACAGGACGTCCCTGCGCTTTGAGGGCGTTTATATGGACAGTAAGGTGTACGTGGGCGGCGTGCTTGCGGGGGAGTGGAAGTACGGCTATACCACCTTTGAGCTCGACATCACCGACCTGCTTCACGAGGGCGAGAACCTGCTGACGGTGCGGCTCGACCACAGGTCGCCCAACTCCCGCTGGTATTCGGGAGCAGGCATTTACCGTAATGTGTGGCTTCGCCGCTTCGGTCAGGTGCATTTCCTGCCCGACGGTATCTATGTTTCCGCCGACACGACGGGGAATATCACCGTCACCGCCGAAGTTGAGCTCCCCGAGGATATGCCCGTGGGCGACCTTGAACTTTGTACCGTTATTTATGACGGCAGCGGAGAAAAGCTCCTCGTCCGCAGCGACGGCTGTATCGCCGCCGATAAAAGCACGCTCTCGCCCGTACTAGTCCGCGAGGGGAGCAGATATTCGGTGACAACGCAGACCCTTCACCTGAATGACCCGAAGCTCTGGGACATAGATTCTCCGAACCTTTACACTTGTGAGGTCATGCTGCTGAAAAGCGCGGAGGACGGCAGCGAGGACGGTGTGCTGCTCGACTGCGGGAGGACGGTATTCGGTTTCCGTTCGGTCAAAATGACCCCCGACAAGGGCTTTTTCTTAAACGGCAGGCAGCTGAAGCTCCACGGCGTATGCGAGCATCACGACCTCGGGGCGCTGGGGGCGGCGGTCAACCGCTCGGCAATACGCCGCAAACTGAAAAAGCTCCGCGAGATGGGCGTGAACGCGATACGCACAAGCCACAATCCCCCCGCCGTCGATCTTATGGAGCTTGCGGACGAGATGGGCTTCCTTATCCTCGATGAAGCCTTCGATATGTGGGAAATGCCCAAGACCGAGTACGATTACGCACGCTTTGTAAAGGAGTGGCGGGAGCGCGATGTGGCTGCATGGGTGCGCCGCGACCGCAATCACCCCTCGCTCATCGGCTGGAGCATAGGCAACGAGATATACGATACCCACGCTAGCGAGCGGGGACAGGAGATAACCTCGATACTGAACGCCCTCGTGAAGCAGCACGACCCCCGCGGCAACGGCTTTATTACCATAGGCTCGAATTTCATGAGCAGCGAGAATGCCCGCCGCTGCACCGATATTTTGAAGATAGCGGGCTACAACTACGCCGAGCGCCTTTACGACGAGCAGCACGCCGACCACCCCGACTGGTGTATCTACGGCAGCGAGACTTCCTCGGTGGTGCAGAGCAGGGGAGTGTATCATTTCCCGTTCTCGGAGCCGATACTCACCGAGGACGACGAGCAGTGCAGCGCCCTCGGCAACAGCGCTCCCGGCTGGGCTGCGAAGTCGTGGGAAGCCTGCATTATCCCCGACCGCGACCGCGAATACTGCGCGGGTCAGTTCATCTGGACGGGCTTTGACTACATCGGCGAACCCACGCCATACAGCACCAAGAACAGCTACTTCGGGCAGTTCGACACCGCGGGCTTCGCCAAGGATAGCGCATACGTATTCCGCGCCGCATGGACGGACTACAGGACTGCGCCCTTCGTGCATATCTTCCCCTACTGGGACTGGTCGGAGGGCGAGCAGATTGATGTTCGCGTCGCTTCAAACGCTCCCCGCGTCGAGCTTTTCTTAAACGGCGAGAAGGTCGCTGAGGGCGACTTCGACCGCGCTCACGGCGATAAGATAACGCTCGACACTACGCTTACCTACACTCGCGGAGAGCTGCTTGCGATAGCCTATGACGAGAACGGCAGCGAGATAGCCCGTGACGTCCGCCGCAGCTTCGGCGATACCGCAGAGCTGCGCATGACCACCGACAGGACTTCCGCTCCCGTTGGCAGCGGTGAGCTTTTCTTCATCGAGATAGCCGCTTACGATAAGTACGGTGAACACGTTGCCAACGCCAATGACCGCGTACACATCGAGGTCACGGGCGCGGGTAAGCTGATAGGCTTGGATAACGGCGACTCCACCGACTATGAGCAGTATAAAGGCACCTCCCGCAGGCTCTTCTCGGGAAAGCTGCTGGCGATAGTCGCCCCCGACACGAAGGCGGGCGCCGTGTGCGTTAAGCTGAGCAGCCCGACGGGTATCACTTCCGAGCTGGAGCTTGAAGTCACCGACGGTCATGCAGATGAGTGCTTCACCGCGAATACTCACACCGTCCCTGAATGCCCCGACGACATGACGGATATCCCCGTCCGCAGGATAGACCTCTCGCCCGCACACAGGGAATTCACACCCGAGCGCCGCGAGATAACCGTCAGCTTCCGCTGCCTGCCCGAGAACGCTTCCTACAGCGGCGAGGTGGACTTCCGCATCACCACGGTGAACGGCATAGATTCAAACTGCGCGGTCATTAAGGAGCGCCGTGAAAACGCCGTTGTCCTCGAAGCGCGGGGCGACGGGGAGTTTTACCTGCGTGCGCTCTGCAAGAACGGAACGGAGAGGTATCACGTCCTTTCGGCGGTGCGCTTCGCGGCTTCGGGGCTGGGCAGCGCCATGACCGACCCATACGAAAAGGTCATGGGCGGGCTCTACACTCTCTCGGGCGGAAATGTTACCGTGGGCTTGAAGCACGGCGCGGGTATCGGAACGGGCGGCGGCTGGTTCGGCTTTGAGGGAGTTGACTTCGGAACGGTGGGCAGCGATACCGTGACTATCCCCCTGTTTGCCAACTATTCCACCCCCGTGAGGATAAGGGTCTACGACGGCACGCCCGAAAACGGCGAGCTTCTGGGCGACCTTGAATACGCACTTGAACCCAAGTGGCTGACCTATCAGCCCATGACATACAAGCTGTCAAAGGTGCTTCGCGGAGTACATACGCTGAGCTTTGCCTCCGACCTCGGCTATGACGTGGAGGGCTTCGTTTTCGAGCGCCGCGCCAAGGAGACCGCCGAGCTCCCCGCAGGAACGGCTATGAACATCTACGGCGATGCCTACACGGTGGAGGGCGACGAGGTAACGGGTATCGGCAACAACGTTATCCTCGATTTCGGCGAGTTCGATTTCGCCGAGCCGCCAAAGACGCTCTACATAACGGGACGCTCCGCCCTCCCGCTTAACAGCGTTAACGTCATCTTCACGGGTGCGGACGGCGAGAAGCGTATGCTCTGCGAGTTCGAGCAGGCTGACGAGTACACCGAACGCGCCTTTGAGGTGAGCGGTATCTCGGGCGTGCAGTCCGTCAGCTTCGTGTTCCTCCCCGGGAGCAGCTTCGATATGAAGTTGATTCGCTTCGGGAAATAACGGACGATAAAACAAGGTCATACAGTCCTCGGGCTGTATGACCTTTCGTTTACTTTTCCTTCGGCAGGCGCCTTATAATGAGCTGTGCAGAAAAGCCCGTGAAAGCTCCCGCGATACACCCCGCGAATATGAGAAAAGGCAGATACCCCATTACCGCAAGAGTTTTCATGACGAACACCGCCGCGACAGTCTGTCCGAGATTGTGCAGCACCGCCCCGAAGACGCTTGCGAGCCAGATGTGATCCTCGTCTATCATCCGTTTGAGGAGGAGCATTCCCGCAAGGCAGAGCAGTCCTCCCGAAAGACTGAATATCATGGCGCTGACATTCCCGCCGTAGACTGACCCGAAGAATATCCTTACGAGCAGCAGCATCACTACCTCGGCGGGCTTGAAGTGGTAGACCGCATACACGGTGATGATGTTCGCAAGCCCCAGCTTTATCCCGGGTATGGGGACGGGGTTGGGTATTTGCAGCTCTATGACGAATATGATGAGCGCCGCAGCGGTCAGCAGCGCCAGCCTTGTGAGCCGCCTTGTGTCTATCTTCTTACGCTGCCGCATCTACTCCTCCGTTCTCCGCCGAATCCGTACCCGCCTTGAATCGTATCATCAGCTTGTTCGGCAGGCAGACGATGGGCACACCCGCGCTTCCGAGCCTGCCCGTTTTTATGCAGGTGTGGTCGGGGCATTCGGCCTCTTTCATGAAGATATCGTGATCTTCTATCGCGATCACGTTTTTTCTGCCCTCATATTCCACGGTGATCTCGCGGTCGGCTTCACGGTCGAGGTCGAGGGTATACAGTACCCTCCCGTCGCTTATGATCTCGACCTGACGACCCGACTGCCGAAACAGCAGATACCCGCACCAAACGGCGCTCACTATGAATAACACCGCCGCCGCGATCAGAGCGGCACGCTGTTTTTTTGCCTTGCTTTCAGCTGTCACGCCGTATCACCTCCGTTTCGGAGAAAAGCCCTCCCGAGGTGTAGCTGTCCTCCAGCCCCTCGGTAATAAGCACCCTGTCATCATCGGTGACGAGTATCATCTCGAAGTCCCCGCGGCTTCTCCAGTATTTCTTCGCGCGTTCCTCGCCCATGACGAAAAGCGAAGTCGAGAGCGCGTCGCAGAGCCGTCCCTCGCTCCCCACCGCCGTAGCGGAGATGATACCGTTTTTTGCCGGGCTGCCCGCTGCGGGGTCGAGGATATGCCAATATACCTCGCCGTCCTGCTCGAAATACCTTTCGTAGCCCCCCGAGGTTATCACGGCGGTGTCCTCGGCTTCGAGTATGCCGAAATTCCCGCGCACGTAGGGATCTTTCAGTCCTATCTTCCATTTGCTGCCGTCGGTCTTTCTGCCGACCACCTGTATATTCCCTCCGAGGTCGAGCAGTGCCGAGGTCACGCCGCAGCCGCGCATTATCTCGGCAACGCAGTCACCCGTCCTGCCCTTCCCGACCGAGCCCAAGTCGGTCATTACGCCCGCGGGAGTGGTGACGGTGTTCCCGTCAAGGACTACCTTTTCATAGCCCGTATTTTTCATCAGCTCCGATATGATATCCTCATCGGGGACTTTGTATTCCCCGGTGGTAAAGCCCCACTCCCTCAGTACGGGGTAAAGGGTGATATCAAGCGCCCCGTTCGTGCTTTCGCACATACCGAGGGAAAAGCTCATGAGCTCCGCCGTCTGTTCATCGACAGAAACGGGCTCGGAGCTGTTGTTGATCTTATAGATATCGCTGCCCTCGTCATTGACGTTCCAGAGCGCTTCGAGCTGTTTTATCTTGTCAATGCTCTCGGACACGGCTCTTATGATCTCGCCGTCATAGGCGGTTATCGTCATGTAGATGTCCATTGCGAACACCGACTCCGAGACAGGCTCATTTGAGCTGACAGCCTGTGCGGAGCTTTCCGAACCGCTTATTGCAGGGGCTTTCGCTGTTTCCGAGTTCCCGCAGCCCGTGAAAACGCTCACAGCAAGCGCCGCTATAGCAAGATAGCTTATGCTAACCCTCATATACAAAATGCTCTCCTTTTTCAGATGAATAAGTATATTTTATCATATTTTATTGGAAAATGCAAGCCCCTTACCGCAAAAAGTCGAGCCGACGAGGATTGACTATCGCTGCGCGGAGTGGTATAATAGGGATATACAAATAATTGTTAGGAACGTGATGATATGGATAAAACGAACCTTACGGCGGGCGGCAGGGCTTGCACCCTTTACTCCTGCGATAAGCCCGAATACCTTCTGATACAGCCCGCCGACGATCACGATATCGAAGTGCTCGACAACGAGGTGTGGCACATCGAAACCCTTACCGACGCGGCGTTCAGCCTTGCGGTTTTCAAGGTGAAGCATTGGAACAACGATCTTTCTCCGTGGGTCGCTCCGCCCGTATTCGGGAACGAGCCTTTCGGCGGCGGCGCTCCCGATACGCTCACATTCATTGAACGGGAGCTTATCCCCTCGGTCGGCGTCGGTGAAGATGTCCCCGTCATCATAGGCGGTTATTCGCTGGCGGGACTTTTCGCACTTTGGGCGGCGTACACTTCAAACCGCTTCGCGGGAGTGGCGGGAGTATCTCCCTCGGTGTGGTTCTCGGACTGGCTGAACTTCGTTTCGGAGCGCACTCCTGCCGCGAGGTGTATCTATCTCAGCCTCGGAAAGAAAGAGGAAAAGACCCGAAATAAGCTCATGGCGTCGGTGGGCGAAAATATCCGCAGGCAGTATGAGCTTTTGCAGACTGCGGGAGTGCCTTCCGTACTCGAATGGAACGAGGGAAATCACTTCACCGAGCCCGATATCCGAACCGCAAAGGGCTTTTCCGCCTGCATGGAAATGCTTCGGAAAGGCGGTGCAAAGTGACCGCACAGATGTCCGACAAGCGTATCTACACCCTCGCCGAGGAAAAGCCCGCAAAAGCGGTCGTCAAGATGGGCGTTCCGCTGATAGCGGGAATGTTCATCATGGTACTGTACAATCTTGTGGACACTTACTTCATCGGGCTTACGGGTGACGATTATCAGCTTGCGGCGGTGAACCTGGGTTATCCCGTCATGATGGTGATGATAGCGGTGTCCAACATGGTGGGGACGGGCGCTTCGTCGCTTATCGCCAGGTGTCTCGGAGCAGAGGACAGGGAGAACGCCCGCCGCACTCTTACCTCGGGATTCCTGCTGACTGTAGTGAACAGCATTATTGTGTCGGCGGCGGGACTTATCTTTCTCCCGCAGCTGATAAAGGCTCTCGGCGCGGGTGAGAACACGATGGTCTACACGGAACAGTACGTGCGCATATTGCTCCTTGGGAGCATTTTCAACATGAGCAACTACACCCTCGGTCAGTTCCTCCGCAGCGAGGGCTCCGTTACCTTTTCGATAATCGGAATGGTGGTGGGCACGCTTGCGAACATCGCCCTCGACCCCCTGTTCATCTTCACATTCGGAATGGAGATACGCGG
>CACZJT010000077.1:10675-15358 GCA_902781565.1 uncultured Ruminococcus sp. | reverse complement strand
CCGCCCCTTGCATCCGGCGTGTTTGTGCTACAGAGTGCCGCTTTCTTTATTTGCACAAGTAGGTGCTTTCATACTCCCTACATCAAATAAGCATAGGGTAAAAGCCCATTGAACGACTGCCGCGGGTGTCTGAAAGTTAAACAACAAACTATTTTTGGCGTAGCCAAAAATGCCGCGAACTTCGTGCAGAGGTCTCCCCTGCAAATTATGATTTGTCCTGCCGAATGGTTTATGTCTGTGTTGCTCGGAAAATAGTATTATCGGGCGCAAAAACCTGAAAATTTGTTGAAAACCGCAAATCGTTCGTCAAATGCTTGACAATGCGGGGACTACGTGCTATAATAACTTGTGTACCCGTCAAAAACAGTTGTGTCCGGGAGGTGGACTGTCTTGAAAAAGACATCTCGGCTGGTGGCAGTCAGGGAAGATGTGCTCCCCGAAGTTATAGTTAAGGTGCTTCGCGCTAAGGAACTTAAAGCGGCTTCCGATGAGCTTTCATCGTCCGAGGCTTGCAGGATAGTAGGTATCTCCCGAAGCGCCTATTATAAATATAAGGACAGCGTTTTCCGCTATGAGGAACAGTCCTCCGAAAACGTGCTTTCGCTGGGACTCAAGCTCCACGACAGACAGGGCGTGCTGTCCGCGGTCATTTCGCAGCTCTATACCCTCGGCATGAATATCGTCAAGATAAATCAGGAACAGCCTTTCGACTCGGTGGCGTCGGTGTCAATATCGGTGCGCCGCGCTGCGGCTGACGGAGAGAGGGCGCTTGACGGCAGCGAGCTCTGCGATTCGCTCCGCGCTATTGACGGAGTTATCGACGCTAAGTCGCTGAGAGCGTAAGGGTCGTGACGCATTTATTTGGGCTTGCAGATATTACGGCGGGCTCTTGTATAGAAAGGAAAAGTAAACGGATATGAAAAATGTAGCTGTTCTGGGATACGGTGTCGTAGGTTCGGGCACTGTGGAGCTTTTTGAGAAAAACAGAGAGGACATAGTCGCAAAGATCGGCAGGGACTGCGATATCAAGTACATAGTCGATCTCAGAGACTTCCCCGGCGATAAATTCGCCGATAAGCTCATCAAGGATTTCAACATCGTCCTCGAAGACGATGAGATAGAGGTGGTCGCCGAGGTAATAGGCGGTACTCACCCCGCATATGAGTTCACGAAGGCTGCCCTCGAAAGAGGCAAGAGCGTCGTTACCTCCAATAAGGAGCTGGTGGCGAACAAGGGCGCGGAACTTATCCGCATAGCTCATGAGCATAACGTGAATTACCTCTTTGAAGCAAGCGTCGGCGGCGGCATACCGATAATCAGACCTCTGAACAAGTGCCTTGCGGGCAACAAGATCGAGCAGATAAGCGGTATACTGAACGGTACCACGAACTTTATACTCTCGAAGATGATCAAGGATCAGATGGACTTCGAGACTGCGCTTCGTCTGGCGCAGGAGCTGGGCTACGCGGAGCACGATCCGACCGCGGATATAGAGGGTCACGACGCCTGCCGCAAGATATGCATACTGGGCTCCCTCGCTTACGGTAAGCATATCTACCCCGAGAGGGTACACCGTTCGGGTATCTCCCACATAACCCTTGACGATGTGGCTTACGCGGAGAACGCGGGCTATGCCATAAAACTCATAGGCACCGTGAAGCCCGCCGAGGGCGGCAGAGTATCGGCGATAGTTTGCCCGAGACTCGTGCCCAAGAGCGATATGCTCTCGAGCGTTGACGGCGTTTACAACGCTATCTCGGTAACGGGCGACGGCGTGGGCGACGTGCTTTTCTACGGCAAGGGCGCGGGCAAGCTGCCTACGGCTTCGGCGGTGGTCGGTGATATCATCGACTGTTTAAAGCACCGCGACCGCTCCATCATGATATCGTGGGACGACTGTACCGACGAAGATTACGTGGTGAAGTACAAGACCGTGGAGAACTCGGTATACGTGCGCATAAACGCCGCGAACGCCGACGAGCTCAAGCCCGCTATCAGCGAGCTGTTCGGCAAGCTCACCTACATAGAGCGTGCGGGACGTCCCGATGACGAGATCGCCTTCATCACCCCTACCATGACCGAGAGCGTCATAGACGAAAAGCTCGCGGAGCTTTCGCACTCGGCGAAGATCATGAGCAAGATAAGGCTCATGTGACAGCTTACGTAATTATCGGCGGAGGGCTTGGGGCTCTCCGCCTTTTTATGGATAAAATATTTCTTGTTTCGGTATAATTATTCTGTAAAATGTATTGACAAAGTGATAGACCTGTGATATAATGGTATCATGCCTTAATATCAAATATTAAGAATGGAGGAAATGATGATGAAGAAGTCAAGGATACTTGCGGGACTTTCCGCGGCTGCTATCGCAGCTTCAATGGCTGCGGCTATCCCCGCATACGCTGCCGAGTCGGCATTCAAGGGCAATGCGGGCGTTGAGTTCCAGACCAACACTACATGGAACTTCCGCGACTGGTACGGTACTGCCAGCGATGACGGGATCGGTGTGTTCCCCGACTATCATGCAGGTCTTGCGGGCAAGTTCGCATACGGTATCTTCGATAACGTCAGCGATACGGAGATAAACGGTTCGGGCGACTATACCGTAGCCATAAGCGCGGGCGGTACTGTTACCGAGAAGGTCGATGAGAAATACTGGTATCCCATCAAGGGCAACACGAATGTTACGAGGGAGAATTCCCCCTGGTCTATGGCGGGCAGCTATGCGCCTGTTTACGACACCGAGGCATTCGCGGACGCTTCCGCTGTTACCGCTGATGATGTTACGGGCTGGGAGCTTTCGTTAAAGAGCGATAAGTTCAATATGCTGGGCGTTACCACCGATATCCCCGTATACTATGACGAGGACGATAATGACGTTGTTCACTGCTATCTTGATAAGAGCAAGGAGCAGGAGATCACCGTGAGCGATCTGGTGGTAAAGATAGGCGGCACCGAGTACAAAGCCGATGAAGTGTTCCTCAGAGATGACCTGAAATACTTCGGTATCTCTGTTATCAACACATGGGGCAACAGCTCCATAGACGCTTCCGTGCTTCCTCCCGATGAGGGCATGGTGGAGATATCCTTCCATGTAGATGTATCGGGCGAAGAGGAAGAGGACAGCAGCTCGGAAAGTGAGACCGTTCCCGAGGACAGCTCTGTTCCCGACAGTTCGAGCGAGCCCGAGCAGGAGCCCGTTGAAGAACCCGCAGAGGAGCCTTTCTATGTTGAGATCCCTGATGAGGAGATAAACGAGGTAGACATCGTGGGCGACGAGGGCTGGAGCGAGTATGCCGTTCCCTATGAGTATGTCAAGGACTTCCCCGAAGGCAAGGCTGTGGAGATAAACATTGACTACACCAAGCGCAAGAGATACATCTCCTCGCAGGAGCAGGTAGTCAAGGAAGGGCACGATGTCAAGAACGCTAACATCGCCCTCATCATCGACACTACGGGCTCTATGGGTGATAAGATCGCGGCAGTGAGAAACAACCTTGCGGATTTCGTAAAGAGCCTTAAAGAAAAGGAGATCGACGTAAACTTCGCTATCGTTGATTACCACGATAATTCGATAGTTTTCCACGAGATAAACGGCGAAAAGTGGTCGAATGACAGCGAGGCTGTACTTGCCGAGCTTGCAAAAGTTGACGATGACTGGTGGAGCGGTTCCGAGTACGTTCTGAAGGCTTACGATAAGCTCTTCGAGGAAACTCCCGACTGGTACACCACCAGCGACACCAACTTCATCTTCCTGCTCACCGATGAGGATATAGACCTTAAAGGCGATGAGGCTGAAAGCTATGAGGAATTGGTGAACAGGCTCGCCGACTTGGGTATCTGCAATACCGTAGTTACCTCGCCCGATCTGAACGAGATCTATCAGGATCTCTACGAAAAGACCAGCGGTCAGGTGCTCGACATATACAGCGAGGATTACGGCAAGCTGATGTCCGAATTCGCTTCGCACGTTGAGGACATCGTGACCCACACCGTTGTATACGACGGCTGGAAGGTCACGGCTATCGACGGCGCGGGCAGCGTTGTCGTAAAGGGCGCGGATTCCGATGATTACTCGGTAGACGCGGGCGAGGGCGATAAAGGCACGATCACCCTCACGATCTCGGCGGAGGATGCGGCTAAGCTGTTTGTCGAGGATCCCGAAAATGCGGGTATGAGCCTGCTCAAGATCAAGGACTTCGGTCTTGATATAAGCGGCATCACCATTGAGGCTGTTGAGGACGTTCCCGATGAGCCCTCCTCGAAGCCCGATCCCGTAGTGGTTCCCGCAGTAACGGATAACGGCGCTTCACTGATAGCAAGACAGCGCATCAAGAAGTACGAGTATCGTCCCATGTTCGACACCACCGAGACGAGCAGCGCTTCGAGCAGCACGGCGAATCCCGCTGTTCCCGCAGGCTCGACCGCTGTAGCGGCTACGGGCAGCGATGACGCGAACGCGGGCACAGGTGCGGGCTTCGGGCTCGGCATCACGGGTCTGCTTCTCGCGGCGGCGGCAGTTGTCGTTGTAAAGAAGAACCGCTGATAAGCATTTTAGCGCATGAATTTGACGCGGCATTCCCTTTATACTCCCCTCTGTTCCAAATCCACCAATATCTTCGTACATAAACGAATTTTCTCTGCGTTGCACTCCCTTGAAGTGCGACAGCACGTCTGCGGTCG
>CACZJT010000077.1:0-10656 GCA_902781565.1 uncultured Ruminococcus sp. | reverse complement strand
TGCGTTGCACTCCCTTGAAGTGCGACAGCACGTCTGCGGTCGTGCGCCTTGATAAAATCCGTTTCTGCACGAATCTATTGTCGGCTTTGAAACAGAGGGAAGTATATCGGGAGTGCCGCGTTTTTGCGCATAAAAAAACTCCGAGGGGGCATAATAACCCAAAGGAGTGTGACAGCATATGGATATTTCAAAGGAAGAGTACGCCGAGATGATAAAGCCCGCCTCGAAGAACAGCCGCTGGCAGGTGAACACCCTCAAAGCCTTCGGGATAGGGGGTCTTATCTGTGTGATAGGGCAGCTGGTCACGAATATGTACCTGGGTCTGGGGGCGGATAAACAGCAGGCTTCGGCGTGGTGCTCGGTGACGCTGATCGGTGCTTCGGTGATACTCACGGCGCTGGGGCTTTACGGGCGCATAGCCCGACACGGCGGCGCGGGGACGCTGGTGCCGATAACGGGCTTCGCCAACGCCGTTGCCGCGCCCGCCATAGAGTTCAAGACCGAGGGCTACGTCACGGGGGTGGGGACGAAGATATTCTCGATAGCGGGTCCCGTGATCCTCTACGGCACGGCGGCGGGGGTCATCTACGGGATACTGTATTCCGTCTATCTCGCGCTCGTGTAACAAAAAAGGCGTTTCCGCGGGGAAACGCCTTTGCTGTTTCGGAAATCATGCTTCCTCGGCGAAGCTCTTTACCGACTTCATGGCGATGACATTGAGCTTCCGGGTGCACTCTTTAAGAGCCTCGGTAACTTCGGGATTGGTCTTGCTCATGGAAGAATTGTAATGTTATAGCAGAACTCTTTCCCCGCAGATGTCTATATAGGTCACGGTCTGCGGTATGGGTTTGCTCTCGCAGACGGAAACTATCGCCCTGCCGTTTATGATGTACTGGGCGAAATGCCACCCCTCGGCGTCGGAGAATATGCCCTCGCCTTCGGGCATTATGGTCACGCTGTTCATGGGGTAGGATATGCCCGTCCCCAGCGCCTTGACGTAGGCTTCTTTGAGCGTCCATATGCGGAAAAAGAGCATATCCCGCTCCTCGCCCTCTGCGTTTTCAAGGCGTGCGTTCTCCTGCGGTGAGAATGCACGCTTTGCCACCCTCATGCGGCAGGGGCGCACACATTCGCAGTCTATCCCGCACTCGCTGTCCGATACAATGCACGCCGTCACTCCCTCCGCATGGGAGAGGTTGAAGTGAAGGTCGGGGCGCTCCGCAAGGGCGGGCTTTCCGAGTTTCCCGTAGGACATGGGCGTTACCCCTCGGACGTAGCTGACGCCGAAGCTCTCCAGACATTCCGCGAGCATAGAGTGTGCATGGGCGCTCTGCTCCGCGTGGGGGAGCTTTTTCAGGGACACCGCTATCATTCGCCCTCACCCGCCTTGCTTTCATCATCGCTTTCGGGAGCTTCATCATCGGGCGCGGGGGGGACGGTCTTCAGCGCCGAGGTGCTTTTTATGTGCGTGCCGACTATCTCCGAAACGTCGCTCACCGTCATGAAAGCGGTGTAGTCCTGCTTCTCGACCAGCTTTCGGAGAGAGGAAAGCTCTATGCGGGTTATCACGCAGTAAAGCACGATCTTTTCTCCCGAGATGAGCCCGCTGCCCTCTATGAGCGTTACCGTCCGTCCGAGGGTGCGGTAGATGTCCTCGGCGATCTCCTTGCCGTGGTCGGTGATTATCATGACCGCCTTGCCCTGCTGCATACCCGTGTTGATGAAGTCCTCGACCTTTGACACGATGAAGTAGGTCAGCAGGCTGTAAAGCCCGCGGTCGAGCCCGAACAGCGCCCCCGCCGTCAGGTAGATGAGCACGTTGAAGGACAGCACTATCTGCCCCACCGAAAGGCGGAGCTTCTTGCCTATCATGATAGCCGCGGCTTCGGTGCCGTCAAGACAGCCGCCGCTCATGAGCACCAGCCCGACCCCGAAGCCCAGCATTATCCCGCCGAACACCGCCGCCAGCAGCCTGTCATCGGTGAGGCGTATCTCGAACCTGCCGAACACCGTCAGCGCTCCCGAGAATACCGCCATAGCCGTGAGGGAGCGGAATATGAAGGACTTTTCGAGCTTACGCCCGCCAATGAACACCAGCGGAAGATTGAGCAGGAGCGTCAGCACGGACAGCGGGACGGGGGTCTTGGCGCTGATTATCATAGCGGCGCCGACCATTCCGCCGTCCATTATACGAACGGGGATAAGTATGCTCTCCAGTGCGAATGCCGCTATCATCGTGCCTATGCAAAGCACGAGATAATCCGCCGCCGTCCTGAGTCTTTTGTTTCCTATCCTGTCGCTTATGCCCAAAGCCTGTCCCTCCGAATCATGCAAGTCCCATAACGTTTATCAGCAGTATGCGGCTGAGCCCGTAGTAGGTCACTACCGCCACCAGGTCGTTTACGGTGGTTATCAGCGGTCCCGAAGCCACGGCGGGGTCTACCTTTATCTTCTTGAAGAAAAGCGGTATGAGCGTACCCACGGCGCTTGAAATGACCATAGCCAGTATCAGCGACAAGCCGATACAGCCCGACACCGCGAATGAGAATACCGCGTCCCGCCCTTTCAGGAGCATGATGTACAGCCCCACCATGACAAAGGAAAGTATCCCCAGCAGAAGTCCGTTGCATAGCCCGACCCGCATCTCTTTTCCGACCAGCTTCATTTTCTGCCCGAAGGTCAGGTTCTCGTCTATGAGCACGCGGATAGTCACCGCCAGCGATTGTGTGCCGACGTTTCCCGCCATGTCCAGTATCAGCGACTGGAACGCCATTATCAGGGGCAGACCCGCTATTACCTTCTCGAAGGTGCCCACCACCGCCGACACCACGAGCCCCAGTCCCAGCAGAGCCAGCAGCCACGGCAGGCGCTTTTTCATGCTCTCGCCGAGGGGTTCCTGCAAATCCTCCTCCGCGGTCAGACCCGCAAGACGGGCGTAGTCCTCGCCCATCTCATCGTCCGCGGCTTCTATGACGTTCTGGGAGGTCATGACGCCTAAGAGCTTGTTCTTGTTGTCGAGAACGGGAATGATGTTCTCCGAGTAGCCCTTCAGCACCTCGATACAGTCCTCCACCGCTTCGTGGGCGTAGACGTAGGGAAAAGATGTCATTATGAGCTTATCAAGGGGAGTGGTGCTTCGGGCGGTGATGAGGTCTTTTAGGTCTATAGCCCCGTAGAACTCCCCGTCGTCACCCACCACGAATATGGTGGAGATATTGTCGTTCTCCTCCGCCTGCCGCACAAGCTCGTTCATCGCCTGCTTGACGGACAGCCCTTCGGTTATTGAGATGTAATTGGTAGTCATTCGGCTTCCGATCTCGTCATCGTCGAACGAACCGATAAGGCGTATCTCGTCCCGGATATCGGGTCGGACGAGCTCTATGATAAGCCCGCGCTTGGTCTTTTCTATCTCGTGGAGAATATTAGCGGCGGTGTCCGTTTCAAGGGAAGCCACCACCTCTGCCGCCTTGGTGAGATCCATCTCATCGAGATACGTCCCCGCCGTGTCCTCATCCGAGAACTCAAATATCTCGGCGAGCCTTTCGGCTGTGCATATCCTGTAGAGCTTTTTTCTTTCGTTCTCATTCAGCTGTTCGAGCGCTTCGGCGATATCGCTGCCGTGGTAGTCCTCAAGCTTGTTTTTCATCGCGCGGGGGGTATCGCTCCCGCGTATCATAGAAACTATCTCGGCGGTGCGGTCGGGTCTTATCTCCGCCGCTTCGCTGTTATCTCTGCCGAGATCAAGGTTTTCCTGCTGCATTTTATTTGCCCTCACTTTCGTTAAGATCAGTGATGTGAGGGACGAAAAAACAAATTCCCCGCGCGGAATAGGACCGAACGGGGATCATCAGACACTTTCATTAAGCAGGCATGATACGGGCGCGTCAGCCCGTCGGTAGCCTGCTATATCTCCCTGCGGAAAAAGCCGAAGGAGCGTCGGGGCGCAGTGACGGCGGAACAAAGCGAAATGCCCGTACCGTCACGCGCACCGGGGAAAGTGCGCCGCATGATCGTCCTTTCGACCCTTGACTGTCACCGTTATTCACTCTGTTCACCTCACTTTGTATGTGTGATATCAATACTATTTTAACATATTTTTTCGCCCGTGTCAATGACTGTATGAAAAAAACATCGGTCATTTCAGCGACATATAAACCGCCGCCGTTGACAGCGCGAACACTATGCTCATTAAGCCGAACACCTGCCCCGCGAGCTTCCTGCGGCGGAGGGTCTTTATGAGAAGCCCTATGGACAGCGATCCGATGACCACAGTGGGGGTGATGTATCTGAAATTCATAGAGCAGGTGAAAGGGTTATCGTATGCCAGCTTGTAGAAGCCGAACATAAGCGTGACGTAAAAGCTGCCGATAAAGACCCTTTCGGCGGGGCGTATGATCTTCGGTCTTATGCATACGTAAAGCATGGCGATGAAAGCCGCCGCCGCCAGCGCCGCGCCCGACCAAAAAAGTATCTTTGAGGCGATGATGGGAGTATGTCCCTCGCGGAACTTATCCTCATGTATGCTCTCCTCAAAGACCGAAGTCTTTAGCGCCGAGATCAGCGGGTTGTATTCGTTGTAGCCCGTGACCGTTCCGTCCTCGTTCCTTTCAGCCCACTGCTGATACACGTCGGAGAACAGCTCGGGGGAAAAGTCGGTCACTCTGTCCGAAAAGTCCATGTCACCGATGTATTGCAGAGCTTCCTCGGACATGGGCTGAACATAGGTCAGGGGCATATCCCATTTGATATTGTTCCGTATCCCGAACCAGAGCCCCAGCGGAAAGCATATCAGCGCGAATACGGCGAACTGAACTATCAGCTTTTTCAGGTCTGTTTTTATCTTCTTTATGAAAACGATAAGGAACAGCAGTCCTATCGGCACGGCGACCGCTGCCGCCGAGACCTTGGTCATCATGCCGAGCCCGATGCAGAGGGCTGTCTTTACGATGTCCCAAAGTCTTTGATGCCTGTACCATCTGAGCGCCGTGACAACAGCACCCATCATGAAAGCCACCGAGAGCACGTCGTTGTTTATGCTCCCCGACAGGAGTATGAATGCGGGGTGGAAACTTACTATCAACAGCGGGATATAAAGCGCCCTGCCCCTGAGCCTGAAATGCCGAAGTATCCTGTACGCCGAGATGATGATGCACATGGAGTAAAAGAGGGTCAGCGTTTGCAGGCTTTCGCGGGCGTGGTCTGTCTCCACTCCGAATATGCTGTCGTTAATGTATATCCACACCGCGCTGATAGCGTGATGAAGCGGAGGGTGGCAGAACTGCCAGCGCTCGCGGATATCGAAGTCCGGGAGCTTGTGGTTATAGAGCAGATAGTCGATGTATCCGCAGTGACCTATCTCTCCGCCGAAATGATCTACGTCGTGTTGTCTTATGTAGATCGGGGTGATGAGCACATAGCAGAGCTTCAGCGCAAAGCCCGTCCCGATGATGAACAGGGAGCTCAGCTGACGCTTGAAGCGGCTCCTGTCCGCGCAGAGACAGAGTATCGTGATAAGGACGATCCCGCCGATGAAATGCCAAACTGCCTTATTATCCGAAGCGATATACAGCGGGAGCGTCAGAACAGCCAAGGCGGAGAGGCTCACCGTGACCGAGCAGGCTTTAGCGGCGGAGAGCTTTTTTTCTTTTGCGCGTCGGACGCCGAGCAAGCCTGCCGCCGTCAATACCATCAGCAGCTCGACAGCAATGGCTGCGGTCGGGATATTTTCCACCGCCCCTAAAAATAACGGGTCGGTAAGCAGGCACAGCGCAAACGCCCAAAGGTAGGGGTGTTTGGACAGCGACTTCACTATCAGTTCAGTTGCTGCGCTTTTTCTCATGATACTCCTTTTCTGTATTTACGCTCCATACGGCGGACTTGTCGGACGAGCCCTCGCGTATGAGCCGTACCGCCTCGATAGCGGTCATCATGGAGTGATCCATGTTGTTATAGCGGTGCTGACCGTTCCTTCCCACGCACCATAGGTTCTCAAAGCCGTCGAGGTATTTTCTTACCTTGTCAAACTCCGCATAGGTATCGAAGTAGGCAGGGTAAGCCTTCTTTACGCGCTCCCTGTGGAAGTCCAGCACCGCGCCTTTGTCGATGATCTTCATTCGGCGAAGCTCCTTCACGGCGAAGGCAGCGCACTCCTTTTCGGTCATGTTCCAGAAATCGTCCCCTTCGGCGCAGAAATATTCGAGCCCGATCCAGACCGTCCCCACGGGGTCTTTTACCATGTAGGGCGACCAGTTGTTGAATATCTGAATGCGCCCCAGCTTCACGCCCTTGTCCTGCACGTATATCCAGCAGTCGGGGACTATGTTGCCGAGGGTGCGCTTGTCGGTCTTGTTTCTGAGCTTCAGCTTTTTCACAAGAAGCCCCACGGTCACGAAATCGCGGTAGGGAAGTCCGTTCGCTATCCTTGCGATATCGGCGGGGGCGTCCATGCCGTTCACGAGGTCTTTTACGGGCATGGAGGAGATGACCTCGTCCGCTTCAAACACCTCATTGCCGCACTTTACGGCAGTTATCCTGCCGCCCTCGGTCACAAGCTCCGTGACCTTGCGCCCGTAAAGTATTCGTCCGCCCATTTCGGTAACGCGGCTCCCCACCAGCTCCCAGAGCTGACCCGGACCGTATTTCGGGTACCAATACTGCTCGATGAGGGAAGTCTCGGCGTTCGCATTGGTCTTGGTGCCGAAGAGCTTCGAGAGCATATCCTTGATGATAGCGGTTATCGAGAGCCCCTTGACTCGCTGTGCGCCCCATTCGGCGGATATCTCGGAGGGGTGACGTCCCCAGAGCTTTTCGGTGTAGCCCTCGAAGAACATGGAGTACAGCACCCGTCCGAAGCGGTTTATATAGAAGTTTTCGAGGTTGTCCTCGGGGAGTTTGCGGACGCAGGAATACAGATAGCTCATGCCCGCCCTTAGAGTGGTCACAAGTCCCATGTTCTTTATGGTGTTCATGTTCATGGAAACGGGATAATCGAAGAAGGCGTTTTTATAGTATATACGTGAGGTGCGGTCGCGGATAAGCATAACGTTATCCTCGCGTTCGGGGTCGCCGCCGCCGCTGACGAGGGGCTTTTCGCGCCCCAGCACCCTGTCATCGAAAGCGGGCTTTCCCTGAAGGGGCATAAGCTCCGCCCACCACTGCATGATGCGGTCGTCCTTGGAGAAGAAGCGGTGTCCGCCTATGTCCATGCGGTTCCCGTTATGGCAAACCGTCCGCGATATTCCTCCCAGGGTATCGCTCGATTCCAGTACGGTGACATCGTACATTTCTGTACCGTTTTTCAGAAGCTCATAAGCCGCGGTAAGTCCCGCGGGACCTCCGCCTATAATGACTATTTTTTTCATAGCATACCTCCGCTTGAACTGCAATAAAAAACCCGTAATTACACTAAAGTAATTACGGGTGATATTCCGCGCTGCGAGGGACTCGAACCCCCGACCTACTGGTTCGTAGAAAATAATAACTTCCAAAGCAATCCTTCGCAACGTTGAAAAAACCGCGTAATTACAGCATTTTTGCATTTTAACCGTTTCTGAAACGAAGTGGTTTTTAATAGCTTTTTTATCTTTATTGAATTATTATTGAACTCAAATAGTTATCCAAGCAGCGTTTCACAGGCAATCGACAATTGACAGCAATTATCAAGTTTAATATCATACATATTTATTATAATAATTATCTCTGCTATTTTCAATATGGATATCATTTTTTTTACGAAAAATTTACAACCCGCACTTTTGCCCGTATAGTAGAACTGTATGCGAATGATAAATATGAGTGTAGACGAAAAATGTAAAAGAGTGAAGAAATCATATAATTCAAATTTTGTATTTTGCCGCAGTTTCGCTCTCTATAACTTGTTAATTATACTTCCTCCGAAACTGCATATTCGGTGATTCGCTGAAATCGCTGTTTTTCTTGAGAAAAAAATGGGTGATTCATTTGGAAATGACAGTTACGCGTTTTATCGGTTTTCACATCTAATCTGTCATTTTTATGATTATTGCTTTTTTTGAAAAAAAAATATTAGTCGGATTTGAAGACTTTCATAAAAATTCCAAAAGGAGCAAATTGTTCAAAAAGTGTCATTTTAAGAACTAAGCAGTTTTAATAAACTCGGAGATATTCTTTTCACAGTGATTTACCGAAATCTGTGTATTCCTCCAAAAGCATAATAAATGTAATTGAGCAGAAAATGATAGTTTGTGCTTTTCATCATTTTTCTTTTATAGCTGTGATTTTGAATCCTGCCATACTTAGAATAACTTGAATAATAACGGGTATAAAGAAAAACATTTTCTCCAAAAATCCGTTTTTATCATATTCGCCGATTTTTTAATATGCTCAAACAAGCAAATGATTCAAATTTTTTTAAAATCTCTAAATGAGCAATATCGTCAATTTGCGCAATTTCAGAATACAGTATAACTTGTAGGGTTGGGGCTTGCCCCTACCTCGCTCATTGTATTGGTTTTTCCGTCGATAATTATTTATGCAATTTGAATAAACGCGCTGGTTTATAGTTAAAATGATATTTATAAAAAAGCAGATATAGAGTAAAAGACAAAGGCGGACTATAAGTCTTAGGGGTAATAATAGTGTGATAATACCGGTTTGAATTAAAATGATTGACCTGTATAAGTATATCTTGATATACTTATACTTCAAACGATTCGGTTTGGTATTCATGATTCTCTACAACAGCTGTGTAATAGTGTGATAATGATAGTGATACGGGGCGGATTGTATCGACTGCATCATTTTAGACGATTGACCTGCATAAGTATATCTTGATATACTTATACTTCAAAAAGTCCTGTTTGGCTATTCATTAGTTGTGGATATTTTTTTCGGGAAACAAAGTCACTTGGCTTTTTTCTTTTCTTCGCCGCCCTTGGTTATGTCAATGTGCTTGGGTCTTAGTAAAACATTGGCTATGCATTCGGCGGAACGTTCGTCAGCCTCCTTGATGATATGACTGTAAATGTCGCTTGTTGTCCTCTTGCCAAATAGTAACACACTTTCGCATGATGTGTAAATGACGTAAATACGCCTTAAAACAGGCTTCTCTTGTCTTTCAGCGGTTCATCGAGCAGCTTGTAGTAGATGTAGATCTCACGGGGCTGCCCCTCAACATAGGCATCAAGGGTGATATACTCGATAAGCTCCAAGCACATCTCACGGGTAAGCTCCTGCACATCGGTGTACTTTCTCAGACGCTCTATAAACAGGGCTACATCTTCCTCGTCCTGCCTGATCTTGGAGAACTTTTCTTCAAGGTCTGCAACTTCTGCCGACAGCTCTTTCTGTTCAGTCTCATACTTTGCTATCAGCTTCATCGCTACGTCCTCAGATACCTTGCCAAGGACTTTATCCTCGTAGATATTCTGAATCAGCGTGTCAAGCTCCTGCAAGCGAAATTTGCCCTCTGTGAGCTTCTTAGTATCAACGGAATACTGTTCCTCGTGGTGCTTCGCCTTGCGTGCAAGAAACTCTGCCTTTGCCTTTTCCTCGTCCTCCACGACAAGCTGTGCAAGGCTGCGAATATCCTCCAGCACAATAGCGTCCATATCTTGCATTTTGATGTAATGGCTGGGACAATATCGCTTGCCGAACTTCATGTAAGAGGTGCAGTTGTAATTGTGGCGAAGATACTTTCTCGGCTTTTTCTTGCTGCCGTTCGTGGTATTATTCCACGCAAGTCGGACTTTGTTTCCGCAATCCTGACAATAAATAAGTCCGCTGAGGTTAGCAACATAGCCGTCCGAGTTTCGCTTGCCCTGCGATACCGACTGCTCCATCTCACGCACTCTGTCCCAAAGCTCCTGAGAAACAATAGGTTCGTGTGTGTTCTTCACAACGATCATATCTTCCTCATCGTTCTTAATGACCTTGTGATTTTTGTAGCTGACAGTTCTTGTGCGGAGCTGAACAAGATGTCCGAGGTAGGTGTAGTTGTGAAGTATCTGCCGTACCGTTTCGGGACTCCACAGATGCCTTGTACGGCGAGGATTCGGCTTGCCAAGTTTTGCATAGTAGTAGTCCGAGGGGATCGGCACGCCGTCCTCATTGAGCTTATCAGCAATGTGATGTGGACTGATACCGCTTGCCCGCATTTCAAAGATATTACGGACGATAGGCGCGGCATCGGGATCAATCACAGGCAAATGATTCGGATCATCGCCTTTCGTGTAACCGAACGGAGCGCAGGTCGTGCGATACTTGCCAGCCTTTGCGTTGGCTTCGATGACAGCCTTGATCTTTTTACTCGTAGAAGCGGCGTGCCATTCGTTGAACAAGTTGACGATCGGCATCATGTCAAGTGCTGAGGTATCCTTGCTTGCAGTATCCACATTATCGTTCAGTGCGATGAAGCGGATATTATAACTCGGAAAAATGTAATCCACATATCTGCCGACCTCGATATAATTACGACCGAAGCGTGAGAGGTCTTTGCAGATGATAAGGTTGATCTTCCCCGACTGAGCATCGGACAGCAATCTCTGCACCGCAGGTCTGTCGAAGTCCGTACCGCTCCAGCCATCATCGACGTAGGTATCGACGAGATTCCAACCTTGCTCCTTGACATACTTGGTGAGGATAAGTTTCTGGTTTTCTATTGACAGGGATTCGCCGGCT
>CACZJT010000076.1 GCA_902781565.1 uncultured Ruminococcus sp. | reverse complement strand
AATGCTTCTTTTTCTTATTGAAGATGTTTCTTTTTTCATGAACACGATCACCTTATTTAGGAAAAGACCCTACATACCGACTGCCTCGGAAATGTAAACGATCTCAAATATTACAGAAGTTATATCCACTCTATTGTACATTATATTATACCACATTTCCTATAATTAGTCAATGACCGCTCAAACGTTTAAGAACAGTTTTAAAACTTTTTTTAACATTTAGATACAAAATCAGTACACATTAAGCAGGACAGCCAAAGTGAACGGGTCGTCAAATGAAAATTTTTCCGCAAATTTTCAAAATAGTGTAGACAAATGCTTTTTATTGTGTTATAATATAATTTAACACAGAAATATGCAAAGAAACAGATAGGAAAAGTCAAGAGAAAGGAAGGTATCGGAATATGGCTGACAAATATACGGGCGAAAAATGCATAGTCTGCGGCGAGCTGTTCGAGGACGGTCAGGATACCGTCGTTTGCCCCGACTGCGGCACGCCGTATCACCGCAGCTGCTGGCAGCAGAACGAAAGATGCGTGAACACGGCTCTGCATGAGAGCGGCGAGAGCTGGAAACCCGCGCCGAAAGTGCAGTACACCCCGCCCCCCGCTGTCGGAACGGCGGTCAAGTGCATACGCTGCGGTAAGGAATCCACTCCCGGGCAGCGGTTTTGCAGCGAATGCGGTATGCCACTGAACTTCTCACGGGGCGATACAAGACCATTCAACGGCACGGGTGCGGTACAGCCCGATACCGATGAGCCTTACGGCACAGGCGCCGATGATATCCCGCCTACCGCGGGTCCGAGGATACAGCAGATACGGCTCACCGCTCAGTCCGATCTGGACGGGGTGAAGCTGGGAGATTTCTTCGATTACATCGGCAACCGCTCGGTATTCATCATCACGAGCTTCGTGAAATTCGCCAAGACCAGCGCCCGCACATCGTTCAACATCGCGGCGTTCTTCTTCCCCGAGTTCTATTTCTTCTACAGGAGAATGACAAAGTACGGGCTGTTCTTCCTTCTGACGAGCTTTATACTAAGCATACCCGCGCTTATCTTCTACGGTCAGTCGGGGACGTTCGGCCAGGTCTTCTTCTCGACGGGCATCAACGTCAGCTCCTCGGAGTTCCGCGCGGTGGTAGAGATGTGTCAGCTTCTGAGCCTTTCGGTGCAGATCGTGGCTTCGATCTTCGCGAACTACTGGTACTACAGGCAGGCGCGGCAGGACATCACCCGCATACGCGCTACTTTGGGCGAAACAGAACCCGATTCGGTCATGCAGGAACGCATACGCGGAGCGGGCGGCACCTCATGGGGCGCGGTCATCTGCGCAGTTGCGGGAGAGTTACTGCTCACACTCGGTTTCCTGCTGATAATGACTATCGTTTTCTAATGAGTTAACAAAAAGTTTACAACTTTTTCTCCCATAAGGTGCTTGACTTGTGCGGGAGGAAAGTGGTATAATAATCATGTTATGTTTATATGCGTAACATATCCTTGCTTGCGGAGTTACCGCAGGCTGAATCCACAAGGAGGTGCTAAGAAATGGCAAAGATCAACGAGAATTATGAGGTAGTTGCGGTATTCAGCTCCAAGTCCGGAGAAGAAAACGTTGCGGCTCTTACCGAGAAGTTCGACGCTCTCATCAAGGCTAATGCCACCGATGTTGAGATGAACGACTGGGGCAAGAGAAAGCTCGCTTATCCCATCAACTACGAGACCGAGGGCAACTATGTACTCTGGACATTCACTTCGGGTACTGCGTTCCCTGCCGAGCTCGAGCGAGTATTCGGTATAACCGACGGCGTTCTGCGTTTCCTGGTAACTATCAGATAAGCAGACGGCAGGTCGATTTGAAAGGAAGATCACTATGCTGAACAAAGTTATTCTATCGGGTAGGATCACGCGCGATCTTGAAGTCAGACAGACTAATTCGGGAAGTGCAGTCGTTCAGTTCACATTGGCTGTTGAACGCAGTTTTGCTAATCAGAACGGCGAACGCCAGACCGATTTTATCACCTGTGTAGCATGGGGAAAGACCGCTGATTTTATCGGAAGATTCTTCTCCAAGGGCAGGTCGATAGCCGTTATCGGAAGCCTTCGCTCCCGTACTTATGATGATAAGAACGGTACAAAGCATTATGTCACCGAAGTAAACGTAGATGAAGCACAGTTCACATTTGAGCCAAAGCCTCAGAACGGTAATTACGGCGGCAATTACAACAACGGCGGCGGTTACGGTAATAACGGCGGTTATGGCGGAAACAACAGCTACGGCGGCGGTTATGGTAACAATGGCGGCTACGGCAATAACAGCTATGGCGGAAACGGCGGAAACAATTACGGCGGACAACAGTCTGCACCCGCACAGCCCGCGCCTTCGCCCGCTAACAGTCCCGCTCAGCCCGACAACGCCGTGAATATCGGCGATTTCCAGGACTTTGAAGTATTCAGCGATGACGGTGTACCTTTCTGATCCGATCGTTTAAAACACGTTTTCATCAAATTACGGTTAGGAGGATAGAAGATGGAAAAAGGTTCCAGACCCGTTAAGAGAGGTCGCAAGAAGGTTTGTATGTTCTGCGTTGACAGAGCAGAAAAGATAGACTACAAGGATATCGTAAAGCTCCGCAAGTGCACCACCGAGAGAGGAAAGATACTTCCCCGCAGAGTTACAGGCACCTGCGCTTATCATCAGAGAGAGCTTACCTCTGCTATCAAGAGGGCAAGACATCTTGCTCTGCTTCCCTATGTAGCGGAATAATTTTCGATCATCAGATATCCCCTCGCAGCTTCGGCGCGAGGGGATTTTTTTCGAGCTATTGATAAGATACGCAAAAGAAGCCCACTCTTGCGGAATGGGCTTCTTTTGTTATTTGCAATCTATCTTCACATCGCCGCAGCCGCTGTGGGCGTTCACGGGGATACTGCCGTTTGCTCCCGATGAGGAAAGCGCTCCGCCGTTCACCTTGACATCGCCTATATCCGTGTCGGCTTTCACGTTGTAATCGCTTCCGGTAAGTTCGAGCTTGATGTCGCCCACGTTCGTTGAACAGTACATATCTTTGGACACTTTGGCATCTTGTATCTTTATATCGCCCACGTCGCCCCTGCAATCTATACTGCCCGCTGTCATGCCTTCTATCTTAATACTTCCGACTTGTCCTCCTATGTACAGTTTATTCTCCACATTGGTGTTCATGAGCTTCACATCGCCCGTATGTGTTTCTATGCGCGAGTTCTGCTCGTCCGCTGCTGTGAAGGTGCTGTTCTGTATCTTTATATCACCTGTATTGTTTTTCAGCAGCAGTTCTCCACCCGTCTGCTTTACGTTCTCCATCTTTATATCGCCCACATCGAGCTGTGCGCTAAGTTCATTTACTGTCAGGTCATTCAGCTTGACATCACCGACGTTCGAGTTTACGGATATTCTTTTGTACTCCTTATCGGGGAGGTAAATCTTTATCGTAGGCGAGGGAACATTGACCCAAAACCACATCATCTTCACAGAATCGCTGTCGTAAACCACCGAAATACCGTCGTTTTCGCTTATTGTCAAGCTATCAGACTTTACAGCTTCGGCTTCGATCCTCGCTGTGCCGTCCTCGGAACGGAGTATCTTAACATCGCCGACGTTCTTGATGTCGATGTCAAAGCTAGTGCTGTCAGCCGATATCTCGCGCTCTACCTTGTCAAGTCCTACAGCTGTCGCAAGTCTGCTGTTGTCCTTGACAAAGCCCATCATCATGGGTATGCCCACCGCGAATCCGAACACCGCCAGCGCAGCGCCGATTATGAGCAGCTTAAAGTCAAAGGGACGGCGCTCGGGCTTTTCGTAGTTGTCCTGCTCTGCACTTTTGCCGATGAACAGGAACCTCGAAAAGCGTTTGAACAGTTCCGCCGTTCCGCCAACGCCCGAAAGCGCGGGTCTGAAAAGCAGCACCGATAATCCGATCAAGCCCACCGCTGTCAGAAGTATCGCGATACCGTAGGGCAGCAGCTTCCCTGCCCACATTACCCCGCCGACCACCGAGGCTATCGCCGCGAGCGGAAGAGCGATGTACGAAATGCCGATCACCAGCAGCAGCGTCGCTACAAGGCAATAGACCGTGAGCCACAGCGGAGACAGCAGCACAAGAAGCAGTATCCTGCCGACTTTGCTCCCGCCGCCCGCAGTATAGGAAGATGTATCGTTCGTGAATGTGTTCGCCGAGGTGCTGCTCCATGTGCTCTGCCCTGCCGTATCGTTCCATGTCTGCTGCGAAGCAGCAGCGCTGCCGTTCGACCAACCGTTCTCGGCGATTATGCGCCGCGCCAGCTCCTCGGGAGAGCCGAGTGCGTCCATCTGTGCGCCGACGTCTTCCGCGTCCTCCAGAAGCTCGGTATAGTAATCTACTGCCTGAGCCACCTCCGCAGGGTCAAATCCATACAGCGCGGCGAGCAGTCTTTCCCTGTATTCGTCAATGCTGATATTCATGTCTGTGTCAACTCCTTTGATCTGTTCAGCAGCGCTTCAATGCTGTCCGCGTAGTTTCTCCAATCCATGCGATACTGTGTCAGCACGTTCCTGCCGTTTTGTGTGATCCTGTAGTAGCGCCGATTCCTGCCCATGTAAGGCATATCGTAGACCTCAAGCAGCCCGTTCTTTTGCAGCCTTCTGAGGACGGGGTAAAGCGTCGATTCCGATACGCTTATGTTCTGCTGGATATCCTTGGTGATCTGATACCCGTAGCAGTCCTCGTCCTCCGTGACCGCAAGCACGAGCGCATCGAGCAGCGCGGCGCTGATCGTGAAAGCACTCAATGCTGTCATCTCCTTTCTATGTTTCTGTATAATATTATACGCCGTATAATATTATTTGTCAATACATATTATACGATTTATAAAAATTCGTATACACTCACAATTTTTACCAATTTTCATCTCATAGATTTGTATAATTATTACAAAAATCATCAGATATATAAACTCTCCCTACAAACAAACAGACCCTCCGCCTCAAGCGAAGGGTCTGTCTGTTAAATTATGGTACACCCGGTGCGATTCGAACGCATGGCCTTCAGAGTCGGAGTCTGACGCTCTATCCAACTGAGCTACGGGTGCTTATCGGAGCGTCCGAGGGAACGCTCCGTTTGCTGTTTTATCTGATCTTGCTTCCGCAGGGCAGCGACTGATCGGGGAATACCACCGCCGCGCCGCCGTCGGGAGTGTCAGCCGCGAGTATCATGCCTTGCGACTCAACGCCGCAGAGCTTCGCGGGGGCAAGGTTTGCCACTATGATGACCTTCTTGCCGACGAGATCCTCGGGAGCGTACCAGGGCGCTATGCCGCTGACTACCTGTCTGCCGCCGAAACCGTCGTCGAGCTGCAAGCAGAGTAATTTTTTGGACTTTTTGACCTTTTCAGCCGACTTGACGAGCGCCACGCGCAGGTCTGCCTTTGCGAAATCGTCTATGGTTATCTGCGCCGCAAGCTCATCGGGGGTGAAGTCGGGCTCTGCCGCTTCCTCTTTGGGCTCGTTGTTCTTGATGATGGCGTTCAGCTCCTCGATCTCCTTGTCAACGTCGATACGGGGGAAGATAATCGCGCCCTTGTGAACAGTTACGTCCGCGGGGAGCACACCGAATCTGCCTGCCGCTTCATAGGTGACGTCCTCAGCCTTTGCGCCGATCTGCTCCCATACCTTCGGCATATCGGTAGGCATGAACGGAGCGAGCAGCGCCGAGATCACGCGGATAGCTTCAAGCAGATTGTAGAGCACGCTTGCAAGACGCACTTTTTTGCTCTCGTCCTTGCCGAGCTTCCACGGCTCTGTTTCGTCTATATACTTGTTGGAGCGGTCAACGACCGTGAAGATCTCCTCCAGCGCATTTTTCAGGCGAGTCTCGTCAACGCAGACGTCCACCTTTGCGCGAAGTCCCTCGACTGCCGCGATGAGTTCCTTGTCAACATCGCCCTCATCGCGGTCTGTGGGCAGAGTTCCGCCGAAGTATTTGTCCGCCATAGCAACGGTACGTGAGACAAGGTTCCCGAGCCCGTTGGCAAGGTCGCTGTTTATGCGGTTTATCATGATCTCGTTCGAGAAAGAGCTGTCCGCGCCGAGAGCCATCTCACGCAGGATATGGTAACGGATAGCGTCCGCGCCGTATCTTTCGCCCAGCACGAAGGGGTCTACCACGTTGCCCAGGCTCTTGGACATCTTCTGCCCGTTGAACGTTATCCAGCCATGAACTGCCAGATGCTTCGGCAGGGGCTGGTCGAGCGCCATGAGTATAGCGGGCCAGATTATAGCATGGAAACGCATGATGTCCTTGGCTACCATGTGTACGTCCGCGGGCCAGTATTTATCGTAATCGCTGTAATGATCGTTCATGAAGCCCAGAGCCGTCGCATAGTTGGACAGCGCATCCACCCACACGTAAACGACGTGCTTGGGGTCGAAGGTCACGGGAATGCCCCATGTAAAGGACGTCCTCGAAACGCAGAGGTCTTCCAGTCCCGGCTTTATGAAGTTGTTGACCAACTCCACCGCGCGGGTCTTGGGGCGCAGATAATCCGTTTCGGTCAGGAGTTTTTCTATCCTGTCCGCGAAAGGCGACATCTTAAAGAAGTAAGCCTCCTCCTCAGCCTCCTTGACGGGGCGGTGACACTCGGGGCAGCAGCCCTTTTCGTCCAGCTGGCTCTCCGTCCAGAAGCTCTCGCAGGGGGTGCAGTATTTGCCCTTGTAGGAGCCCTTATAGATGTAGCCGCGGTCGTAAAGCTCCTTGAAGATCTTCTGCACGGCTTCAACGTGATAATCGTCGGTAGTGCGGATATAGCGGTCGTAGCTGATGTTCATGTACTCCCACAGTTTCTTGAAGCCCGCCACCTTATCGTCAACGTACTCCTTGGGGGTAATGCCCTGCTCCTTCGCCTTTTCCTCTATCTTCTGACCGTGTTCATCGGTGCCTGTAAGGAACATTACGTCAAAGCCCTGCATTCGCTTGTACCTCGCGATCGAGTCGCAGGCGACAGTTGTGTAGCAGTGACCGATATGCGGATCGCCCGAGGGGTAGTATATCGGCGTTGTGATGTAAAACTTTGACATGATTACCGTTCCTTTCATACGAACTTGCACGGTGCAAAAGCACCATACTAATATATTATACCTCATCTCAAAGGATTTGTCAAGGGGTTTGGAAATTTTTTCACCCGGACACTCACTTTTCCGTCCGCACATTTATGCCCTGCCCCGCCGTGGTGACGGTGATATCTCCGTTCAAAGACGATCTGTATACGCTCACGCCTTCAAGCAGAGCGAGGAGCTTATCGTCGGCGGGCTGATCGGAGCTGTCTGTTATAACGGCTATCCCGGGGCTTACGCTCCCGATGAGGTCATCGCTGTTCTTGGACTTTCCGCCGTGGTGAGGAAGTTTTAACACATCATACTGCGCGCTGTGTTTCGCAAGGTACGCCGAGATACCTTCTTTTTCTATGTCACCCGCGAACAGGAAGCTGTCCTCGCCAATACTCGCGGATACCACAAGCGAAACGTCGTTATCGTTGCCCTCTTCGCCGTCGGGGTCGGTGTATGCCACATCGGAAGCGAATATCTCAAACGCTGCTTCTCCGAGGGAAAAAGAGATATCCTCCGACACCGTGACCGACTTGATATCCTTTTCATCCATGACCGATATAAACTTCTCATAGGGCTTGCTGATGCCCTCGTAATCAGGCAGATATACCGTCCCGATGTCGAAGTTTTCAGCCATCTTTGCCGCTCCGCCTACGTGGTCTTTATCGTAGTGAGTGATGATGAGCGCATCGAGAGAGCTTATACCGAGTTCCGTCAGTTTATCCGAAACGTCCTTGTATGTAGCTTCGTAGCCCGTGTCTATCATGAGGGTACTTCCGCCGCATTCGGCAACTATGCAGTCCCCCTTTCCCACGTCAATGAACGTCACGTCAAGCTCTGCGGGCGTATCGGAGGACTGCTCCTCTCCCCTGCCGCAGGCGGTCATGAATAAACACACGAAGGCTATGAGAGCCGCTTTCAGCTTTCCTATTTTCATATCTGTCATCTCTTTTCAATCGGTCGTAAAGCCGCTTTTTATAATGCTATTATAACCCGACTGTCTTAAATCTACCTTAAAATCAGATGAACAAAGCGTTAAATGAATATCCGTTCCGACACAGGGTCACAAAGGCAAACAAATGCTCCGATAAATGGCTCAAAAACTTTCCGTTCTGCACCCATTTCCGCTTCTGTAGGACATTACTGTCAGAAGGCTTCAATAATACTAATCCCTAAAAGAACAGCAGACAAATCTCGGCACTGACGGCTCATCACTCGTCGTCAAGCTCCCTTGCAGGGTGTCGCACTGCAAGGGAGTTTGACGCAGCAATTTGGAATTTTATCCGAAAGATTTGTGCTGATACTTTCTTGGATTGCTATAATTGCCGCATAAATAAAGATGCTCCTTTTTTCTTCGTATTTTTGTATCTTTCTTGAATTTTATGCAGTATTTTATTGCACTTGTCAATATTTTTAACAGAAAACACTTGACATTACGTTGCTTATATGGTAATATACTTTCATAAGGTGAATATTGTTGTTTCAAAACAAGAAAAGGAGAATAACGATGAAAAGAATACTCGCCGCGCTTGCGGCACTAATGATGATATCGGCGGCGGGCTGCGGAAAAGTTGATGACGACAGCAGTGCGGCTCCCTCCTCCGAGACCGTAATCACCGACGGCGGAACTGCCGCCAATGCCCCGACAGACGCCAATGAGGACGGCGATCCCGCAACCGATGACAGCAAGACCTCCGAAACGACTGCTGACGAAAGCACCGCTCCCGAGAAGGAAAGCTCCGAAGGGGAGAACAGTGTTTCCACAGATGACGCGGGAGGTTGGCTGAGCGAGAAGAACTGTATCATCATCGACGAATATCAGGACGAAGACAACGACCCCTACGACCCGCAGGCGATCTGCAAAATGGCGGAGCTTGCCGCCGCACAGTATAACAGTATCATCGATCGCAACAAACAGGCGTATTTCGATTCGGTGAATATCGCGGGAATGCTCAAAAGCGACGGCTTGGCAGAAACTATCGCGGCTGATTATTCGACAGACAATATGCCCGAAGCAAAGCTCTCTGTCTACTATCTCGCAACGATGCTGGCGCTCGATGTGATACAGGACGATTACACTCGGCTGTATGATGATTATTATGACGGAAATATCGACATGGACGAACTAAAAAAGAAAAACGAGGAGTTAGCGGCGGCGGCGGCGGAAAAGCTGAACCCCGATACCGCGAAGGAGCTTTTTAACGAATACTCCGCCTTCGAGCGTCTTTTCGCAGAGGACTGTGACGACGTTCCCGACGGCTTTGCAAAAGACCCCTCCGCTTTCCGCATCGAGCCCTCGGACGATCTTGTCTGCTCCGTGGAGCTTGACGGCTACACCGCGGACGAGGACGGAATCTTCGCCGAGCTCGACATCATTTTTGCGGCGGGCGACTGGGAGTACATACTCGATGAATGCTGCGTCTGCCTTTCGGACGAGGAAAATTCCGTATTCGTGCAGAATATCCGCATTACGGATAACGAGGTCAAGGGCAAGTCCATAGACGAGATAATGGAAGGCCTTGCCAAAGAGAAAAACCTCAGGACCGCCAATGCCGCCGCGAAAACAGCCTTCAACGCCGTGATGACTTTCATTGCGGACAAGGATACGGAGGGCGTTCACTTAGATGAGCTTATCCGGAGCGGCAGCTATGCGAAGGCAAATTCCGCAGAGGGTCTGACGATAGACAACGACATCTCGATAAACGATGCGGAGGGCGACTCCCGGCTTGAAAAAGACCTCTGCGAATGCGGCTTTAACGAGGGCTGCGTTTACGTGGGCTTTAACGGCGAGGTCGATCTGAACAATGTATTCGTGCAATTTAAGGACGCTGACGGGAACATCGGACAGTACCCGAATGCCACGCTCGACAGCGAGCGTGCCGCAAAAGTCAGCTGGGGAACATATCTGTCCTAATGACAGTTTTCCGTGGGAGATCGACGCAGTAATGTGGTATTGTATCCGAAAGATTTGTGCTGATATTTTCTTGGATTGCTATAATATAACACCTGTGCTCCAAAGGCGCAAATTGCGAAAAAAAGGTATTCCCCCGTTCGGGAGGGAATACCTGTTTTGTGTGTAAAGCTTATGCACGACCGAATGCTCTGTTACTGACAGATCAGAAGTGAAATATGGGCATATCCGGGTCTACTCCCAGGCACGTGCGAACGTGGTCAAGGGCTTCCTCGAGTGTGGGTGGCTTATCGCCGGGTTCTCCGAACACAGCCTGGCAGTTTATGCACTTATATCTATATCTGATAGTATTCACCATCTCACTTGCGATCTCAAGGGATTTATACATATACCGTTCATAAGGACCCCACGATCCGCCCGATACATCATTGAGATCATCAAGTTCCAGCTCACAGTCATCGTTCATTATTGCGTCGTTCTTTATCATATCACGCTCATCAGTCATATCAATTCCTCCGTTCTTGATCGTTCCCGGCAGCTTATACTAATTCCTAAAAGGTTAGTAGACAAAGATTGGTGCTGACGGCTCAGCAATCAAGGAAAGCGACCGCAGCCCCGGGTACAAGCACAGCTTGTAC
>CACZJT010000075.1 GCA_902781565.1 uncultured Ruminococcus sp. | reverse complement strand
ACCCTTCTGAAGAAGGGTTATTCCCTTGACTCTTTCCTAAGACTTTTGGTCTGTGCTACAGTGTGCCGCTTTCTTTATTTGTGCCTGCGGTCATATTACTCTTTCTATGCTTGTTCTGACGTCCTGCGAAACCGCGTTCGCATATCCGTCGCGCAGCGACACCTTCAATTCCGAATTCCGCATTCCGAATTCCGAATTGAAAAGGGCGCACCCTCATAAGAAGTGCGCCCCCGCATTATTGTACTTGCTTTTTTCAGAAACCGAGTATCTTCTTGAAGTCCGCCGCGATCTTGTCACGCAGTGCTTCCGCATCGGCTCTCTTGTCAGCTATCGTGGTGTAGTACGCCTTGATCTTCGGCTCCGTGCCCGAGGGACGAATGATGACCGACGCGCCGTCCGCCAGCCTGAACGCCAGAACGTCCGACTTCGGCAGCGTGATCTCACTCTCCTTGCCGCACTTGAAGCATACTTCCTTGCTCGCAAGATAGTCGCCGAACTTCTCTACCGCAAGCCCGCCTATCTCCTTCGGGGTGTTGTCGCGCAGACCCTTCATGATCTCCTGCATTCTCTGCATACCGCTCGCGCCCTCGCATACGAAAGACTCCTGCGAATGTACATAGTTGCCGTACTTCGCATACATCCTGTCACGCGCGTCAAGCAGGCTGATGCCCTTGGTGCGGTAGAACGCCGCCATCTCGCATATCAGCATGGAAGCCACTACAGCATCCTTGTCGCGTACATACGAGCCCGCAAGATAACCGTAGCTCTCCTCAAAGCCGAATACATACCTGTCGTCCTCTCCGTCAGCTTCGAGGAAGCCTATCTGCTCGCCTATGAACTTGAATCCCGTCAGGACTTCTCTAAGCTCAACGCCGTATTCCTCAGCCATCTTGTTCACGATGTCGGTGGTAACTATGGTCTTTACGGCAACGGGTCTCTCGGGCATGGTGCCTAAAGCCTTCCTCTCGCTGCAAATGTACTCCATCAGCAATGCGCCCGTTTCATTGCCCGAGAACAGCACATAATCGCCGTCGGGCGAGGGTACCGCTATACCTACACGGTCGCAGTCGGGGTCTGTAGCAAGGAGCAGGTCGGGCTTCACGCTCTCGCAGAGCTTCAAGCCGTAGGCGAGGGCTTCCTTGATCTCGGGGTTCGGGAAAGGACAGGTCGTGAAGTTGCCGTCGGGGTTCTCCTGTTCGGGAACGACCGTAACTTCCTTGACGCCTATCTTGTCGAGGATAGCGCGGACAGGCTTGTTGCCCGTTCCGTTGAGCGGAGTGTAAACGACTTTCAGACCGCTGTCCGCAACGAGGTCGGTGTGAATGCCCTGCTGTGCCACCTTGTCGAGGTAGTCGTCTATGCACTTCTGATCTATATAAACGATCTTGCCTTCTTCAACTGCCTTGTCGAAATCCGCGACTTTTGCGCCGCCGAACATGGGAACTTCGCCTATCTTGCCGATAACGGTGTTTGCAACGTCAAGGGTGATCTGGCAGCCGTCCGCGCCGTAGACCTTGTAGCCGTTGTACTTGGCGGGGTTGTGGGAAGCAGTCACCATGATACCCGCCGAGGTTCCGAAATAACGCACCGCCCATGAGAGCATGGGAGTGGGCATGAGCTCCTTGTAGATGTATACCTTGATACCGTTGGCAACAAGGACTCTCGCGGCTTCCTTGGCGAAAACGTCGGACTTTATGCGGCTGTCGTAGGAGATAGCCACAGAGCCGTTCTCGAAATCGCCCTTGATGTAGTCGGCGAGTCCCTGGGTCGCGCGGCGTACAGTGTAGATGTTCATTCTGTAAGCGCCCGCGCCGATAACTCCGCGCAAGCCGCCCGTACCGAATTCGAGGTCGCGGTAGAAGCGGTCGATTATCGCGTCCTCGTCGCCCTCGATGCTTTTCAGCTCAGCCACGAGGTCTGCGTCCTCAGTGGCGTTCTCGCACCACTGCTGATATAATGCCTTGATTTCCTCTGTCATGAAAGATCACCTCATAGATTAAATTTTCCGAACGTTGTTCTGCGGTATGATTTCATTATATCATATGTGCGAAATTTTTTCCAGTCCTTTCGTGACATTTAATAAATTATTCACGATTTTCGCCCATTCATATATCGAAAACGTTTAATGTAACCGTCCTCATTGTAGGATAAACAAAAACGGCGGCTGCCAAAAAGCGCCGCCGCAGTCATATTTTGCCGAACTTACCAGTACATGAATACGGGAGTATTCAGCTCGATGTTCTCGTACACATACTCCGCGGCTTCGAGGGGCATATTTATGCAGCCGTGCGAACCGTCGGTGGTGTAGCGGGTGCCGCCGAAATAGGGGTGCCATGTGGCGTCATGAAGTCCCACGCCGAAGGTGGAGATGTTGTTCCAGTAGGTGACGGGGGTAGACCAGCTCTCGCCCTCAGACGTACTGCCAACGAGCAGTTTGTCATACTCCTTGTACCAGAGCTTGTACACGCCGGCGGGGGTGTTCCTTGCGGCGGTGGGAAGTCCCGAAACGATGTCGCAGTCGTATTTGAGCTTGCCGTCCTTATAATACCAGAAGTGCTGCTCTTTGAGGTCTACCTCACAGTAGGTATCGGAGAAGTCCTTTTCTGCCGAAACGTACCAGTCGGGGTTGCAGGTGTAGGAATAGTCGCCCTCGGTGGTGAAGTAGGTGGGCTTGATACTCGGCTGGGAAATGCCGTCGCGGATGAGGTCTATGAGCTGCCACGTCATCTTGTCCTTATCCATCCACCAGCCGTAGCAGCCCTCGCCCTGCTCGACAGTGATATCGCCGCGGGTCGTCGAGTGGAACTTCCTGTCCTTGCCGTAGGTATCGTACTTTTCGGAAAGCGAGTCGATGTAGGCGTAAGCCTTGTCCTCGTCCACCGTGTAGCCGTCGAGCGGGTTGTCATTCTCGAAGGTTATCCAGGACATTATCTCCTTGCCCTCAAGGGTCTCCTTGGCGAAGCCGAAATCGTAGGTGAACTCCAGATCGGGCAGCGATTCGAGAGCTCCTATCTCGTCGCGGAGGTCTGCCTCCGTGACCTTCGGCAGCTTGTAGCAGTTGCAGTTTTTCAGGTCGATGAAGTAGACGTCCCTCGCTAAGAACCCGTCGATGAAGTCGTAGAGGGTCTGCACCTTGTCCTTGTCTATCGCGGTGCCGACCTCCTCGGGGATTATCTGAAAACCGCTCGTAGTGCGCTCTATGCGGGCATTCTTGGACTTGGTAGAGCCCTTGACCTCGACGATCTTGCGGTCTATCTCGCTGTGGAACTTGTCCTTGTCAAAATCGAATTCCGTATTGAAGCTGTAATTCGAGTCCTTGGTACGCGCCCTGAACCAGTTGTTGTGATCCTGCTGATGATAGATGTCCTTTACGCTCTCCTCGATATTGTCCTCGGCATCAAGGTCTTGGAGGGGGATAGTAACGTCCACGCCGTCGGGTCTGCGAATGGTTATCACATCGGGGACATCGGAATACTGCCTTACGACCTGCGCCGCCTCGGAGACACTCATCTTCGCCACACGGACACCGTTGATGTAGGTATTTTCAAGGAACACCCCGTCATACTCCGCCTTGCCCGAGCGATACCAGAGCAGTCCGCCGCCTGCGGCAAGTCCCACCAGCACCACGAAGGTCACGGCTCCCGTGATGAGCCTGCGGCGGGTCTGCTTTTTGCGCTTCAGCTCTCTCTCCGCGCGGATAGCGTTCTTCTGCGCGGCTGTCTTTGCTCTCTGAGGTCTGCGCTTCTTAACCGCAGCTCCTCCCGCGCCTGCGGGACGTGCCGCAGCACCCGCGGCTCTTTTCGGGCGAGCCCCCGAAGCGGCGTTCTGCGCTCCCCTCCTGTATTCTCTGTTTCGTGCCTCATCGCGGCGGCGGGCTTCATCGTTGTTCTTTGCGGACACGCTCCCCGATATGCGGCGAGCCATATCCGACTTTGAAACTCCCGAAGCCCCTCCCCTGCCGTGAGGTCTTTCGTTCTCCTGCATTTTTTATTTCACTCCCCAAAAGTGTATCTTGCATTTATCGGTATCAGCCTTCCTCCCCGAGCGTCCTGTTCACCCAGTATACGAGGTCTGTGAAAGTCTCGGGGTCGAGCTTGCGGAAGAAGCGGCTGTTGCCCTTTGTGCTCTCGTCGGAGCGGTAAAGTTCGGTGAAGCAGTAGCCCTCGGGCGAGAGGGTATAGCAGCTGCGTTCCTCGTCCGACTGCCGCCCTATCACTATTCGGATATAATCGGTATCGCTGCCGTTTTTCGGAGCGCCCTTAGCCGATGTGTCGTCCCCGAATGAGCCTATGAGCGTTTTCAGCTCGGTAAGTTCCTTCGGGTCGGTGATGTAGAAATCCCCGTAAAGCTCACCTATCTTTATCTCCGCATAGCCGCATTCGGCGCGGAAAACGGTCAGCCCGTACAGCCCGTCGAAGGCAAGGTAAAACCCACCCTCGGCGTTCTCGGCATAGTATACCGCCTCGTAGCGCTGGGTGGTGTCAAGGCTCTCGGGGGCAAGCTCCTTAATGCTGAGCCACGTCCGCTCGCTCACTTCCTCGCCGTCAACGCGGACGCTGTAATGTTCCCTGCTGTCGTCCTCGGCATAGACGGGCTCGAAGGTTATCCGCCGCTTGTCGAAGCTGCCGATGTCAGCCTTTCGTATGCCGTCAACGGTCACGCGGTAGTATTCCCTCGGCTTGTCCTCGTATTTGACCGCAAGGAGCGACGTTCCGACCGCGGTTATCTTCGTTATCCCCTCGGGGTCAAGAAGCACCTCGCCGTCCATAGAAAGCAGTCCGTAATTATCGCCCTGCTTGAACACGTAGCAGAGGTCACCGAAAAGACCCGTACATTTGTAGCCCTCAAAGGGCTGCTGCTCGGGCTCGACAAGTATCTCCGCGGGGTCGAAGCTCCTCTCCACCACATCGGAGAGCACGTCGGCTGGCGCCGCGTTTTCAAGAAAATCGGGGGCGCTGTAGTCTTTGAGCTTCACGCTCCCGCTGTCATCGGGGCGGCTCGTCACCTCGGAGGGGTAGCTTTCGGTATCGGAGGAGCTTTCCTCCCGCGTTCCCGCGCACCCCGCGAGCAGCATTGCCGCCGCCATGACGGACACGGCGAATCTTTTCATGCCGCACGTCCTTTCAATATTTTGTGTATCATCAGTCATAATTATACAAGAACGGAAGCTATCCGCTCTCAAATACTATTATAATCCAATCCGAGCGATTTTTCAAGTCCCGAATGTAAATTTTCCGAATTTGTCACATTGGTGTCGGAGCGTACCCTAATTCGGGTACATAAGGAAGCAGAGCCGACCCTAAATCGGTACACTTCTGCACAGATAGGTCGTGCTTTGGAGCAGTTGGGGATAAAGCCGATAGCACGAAAACTGTCAGGTAAGACTGTAAAGCTCAGATATGTACCGATACCCAAGAAAAAGCAAAACATATGGGATTCATAACAAGCGTTGTTGTAATCGGTTGTAATCAAAACAACAAAGTGTCGTAACCCATAAACCCCTGTAAAATCAATGGTTTCGGGGCATGGTTGTAATCGACGTAATCACTTTTCATAACTTTTCCGAAAAAGGGTGTACGGGAAAAATACAGAAAGTATGGCATTTTTGATTAGTCGATTACAACCCTTAAAATAACGCTGTTATTACGTGGGGTTTTCACTTAACTGTCCAAAAAATGTGACGTACATTTACCGTATGCCCGACATACACGCGGGCGGGTGCCTGCCTTGCGGCTCGTTTCTTTATGAGTCCTTACATAATAACAGCGTGATTTTTGTTATATATACCTATAGACAAATGGTGCTTTAAAATGTTAAAATAAAAGATGATACTCTTTCGGGGCTCCCCGAAAAGCTAAGGAGGATAACAATGCCCGAGATCATAACGGGAAGGGCTCACAGCGGGCGCAGGGATATTTTCTTTTCGAGGGTGCTTGAAGCCGCCGAAAAGGGCTGCGATGTGCTCGTCATAGTGCCCGACCAGTATTCCTTTGAGATGGATAAGGAGCTTTACGACAGGCTCGGCGTGAAGCTGTTCAATTCGATAGAGACAAGCGGTATCTCCGCGCTCTGCGATAAGCTCTGCCGCGAACTCGGAGGCAGTGCCGCCGAGAATGCCGACGACCGAACGCGGCTCATGGCGATGTATCGGGCGCAGTCGCGCCTTGCCGCCGATAAAAACTGCGGGCTCGGGATATTCAGGCGTTCTCTCTTAAAGCCGTCCTTTGTGTCGCAGTGCATTACCCTCGTAAGACAGCTCATGCACTCGGGCGTTACGCCCGAGACCCTCCGCGCCGCCGCGGAGACCTCCCCCACGGGGGCTGTAAGGCTCTCGGACACGGCGATGATCTTCACGGCGTACACCGAGGAACTTGCGAAAATGGGACTTTCGGACAGCGCCTCCCTCACCGCCCGCGCCGCGGCTCTCGCAAAGGACAGCGGCAGCTTCAAGGGCAGGACGGTGTTCTTCGACGGCTTCAACTCCTTCTCGGCGGACGAGCTCATGCTCGTGGGGGCTGTTATCGCTTCGGCGGCGGGGACGGTGTTCTCGGTGGTGTGCGGCGAACATCAGCCCGACAGCGCCGACCCCTTCGCGCAGACCCGCCGCACCATAAGCCGCATAGAGCGCATAGCACAGGACTGCAACCGCTCCGTGAGCTTCACACGCTCCGAGGGCTGCGGGCAGAGCGCTCCCCTCGCCGCTGTGAACACCGAGTATTTCTCCTACTGCCCGAAGAAAACAGGCTCCGAGGGGCTTGTGAAGGTCTGCACCGCCACGGATATCTATGAGGAGAGCGACTACATCTGCTCCGAGATAGTGCGGCTCGCCCGCGAGGAGGGCTACAGGCTATCGGAGACCGCGGTCATCTGCGGAGCGCTCGCCGAAAGCTCCCGCGTGCTGACCTCCGCCTGCGAGCGGTACGGCATACCCTATTTCGTTGATATGTCCGAGAGCGCCATAGCTTCCATACCCGCCAAGTACCTCATAAGCATACTCGACGCGGCGCTCACCAAGACCTACCGCACCGACAACATTCTCCGCATCGTGAAATCGCCCCTTTCGGATTTCTTCTACTACGACGCCCACGACCTCGAAAACTTCTGTACTCAGTGGAACGTGGAGGGCGATATGTGGAAGGAGCCCTTTATTATCGAAGGGCAGGACAGGAGCACCCGCGTAGATGACAGCCGTAAGAAGATCATTGAGCCCCTCGAAAGGTTCCGAAACGCCTGCAATGCTCCCGAAGCAACGGTGGGGATAATGTGCGAGGCGCTTTACGCGCTGCTCGACGAGCTGAAAATGTCCGAGAAGGTATATTCCAAGGTGCGTATCGCCCAAAGGAACGAGACAGATACAGAGGTAACGCGGAGCCTGAAGCAGGTGTGGCTGGGGCTGGTGGAGACTATACGCAGTATCTACGAGCATATGAAGGACGAAAAGCTGACCCTGCGGGAATTTACCGAACTGCTGAAACTCTCGCTGGGGACACTCACTCTTTCCTCGCCGCCCCAGAAAGCCGACTGCCTGCTCATAGGCGATGCGGACAGAACGCGGCTCTCGGGCGTGAGGGCGCTGTTCATCATGCAGGCGAACGACGGCATATTCCCTGCGGGGGTGAAGCGCTCGGAACTGCTGGGGGAGAGCGATATCTCTGCGCTGGAGCGTATCGGCACCGACATCGAGCTTGCGCCCTCGGTATGCCTTGACAGCGAGCGTATGCAGGTATACTCGGGTGTAACAGCCCCCACGGAGCGGCTGTACGTGAGCTATTCGGAGAGCGACCGCACGGGCGGCATAAGCGCACCCTCGACGCTCCCGACCGCGCTTCGGTCGCTGTTTGAGGACGATATCCGCGTGAAGCTCTCGGAGCTCCCGCAGGAGTTCTTCTGCACCTCCTACCGCACGGCGTACTACAAATACCTCGAACACTCCCGCGAAAAAACTCAATCGACGGCGAACATTTTAAGCTCCCTGTCCGCCTCGGCGGAGTATTCGGCGCGTATCGAGAACGCCGAACGCCTTGCGGAGCCGCAGAAAGAGAAGATATCCGCGGAGCTTGCCAAACAGCTTTTCTTCCGCCGCGATCTGAACATCTCGGCGACCCGCGTTTCCGATTACTACAAATGCCCCTTCTCCTACTTCTGCAAATACGGGCTTCGGCTATCGTCGCCCTCGGCGGTGGGGATAACTCCGCAGGTCACGGGAAACATCGCCCACGCCTGCCTCGAACGGGTCATGAGCGTTCCCGACGAGAACGGCAGGCGGGTCTATAACAAGGACTTCCCCCGCCTTTCGGACGAGGATCTCATGGAGATCATAGACATCTGCACCGATGAATACATTGCGGACGAGCTGGGCGGCGACTACGGCAAGCCCCTGTCATTCAAGCTGGCAGCAGAGCGGCTCAAGCAGTCGATACTCCATATGGCGATAAATTTCCGCGAGGAGATGAAAGGCTCGCTGTTTATCCCCGCCGCATTCGAGTACGACCTCAGCGGCGAGAACGGCATAGGCTCTGTCATGAGCTTCGATGTGGACGGCGAGAGGGTGAACCTGCGGGGAATGATAGACCGCGCCGACCTCTACCGCTCGGACGGCATCGCATGGCTTCGGATAATCGACTACAAGACGGGTGCGCAGACCTTCGACGAGAGCGAGGTCTACAACGGGCTCGACCTGCAAATGCTCATATACCTGCTGGCGGCGACCACTGCCATGAGCGGTCTTGCGCAGGAGGGCGAAACGATCGCGCCCTCGGGGATAATGTACTCTCACATCAAGTTCGTTTCGCCGAAGCTGGACGATGAGACCGTCGCCATGCTCGAAGAGGAGGGCGTGCTCGAAGAAAGGCTCATGCTCGAACGCGCAAAGGAGTACAAGCCCGACGGCATGATGCTGGGCGAGGAGATATACGAGGGGCTGAACCGCGAGAATGACGGCGTTTACACGATATTCAGGTTCAACAAGGACTTAAAACCCCGCAAGGATTCGGTACAGCCCGTGACGCAGAACAAACTCCTCGCTATGGAGCGCTTTGCACTCGGTAAAGTAGAGCAGATGGCTCTGCGGCTCAAAAAGGGCGATATAAGCTCCGACCCCATACAGATGAAAAACGGACGGCTACCCTGCTCCTACTGCGACTTCAAGGGCGTGTGCCGCAACCCCGACCCGAAAGACCCCCGGGCTGTCACGCCCGGGGACAAGGACAGGCTCGCCGAGGAGCTTGAAAAGCTCATGAGTAAGCCTACAGCGAATAATTTATGACCAACGGAGATAACATATGAACAGCATTGCAAGACGTATATTTGCACTGGCGGCTTGTGCCGCCATAGCGGGCGGAGCCGCGGGCTGCGGCTCGGAGAACGCCGCCGATAACAGCTCGGCGGGCGGTGAGACAACAACTGCCGCCGAGACAGCTCCCGAGGGCGAGAGCGCACCCGCGCCCTCGGCGGCTCCCATAGACATCGACTTCGAGGGTGACGGCACGGCTAAGGTCACGGTGGACGGCACGAAGCTCACGGTCGGCGGAAAGGAGCTTTTCATCAACGGCGTAAATACCCCGTGGGACAAGTGGAACGATTTCGGGAGCGACAAATTCAACTACGCTTTCTGGGATATGCACTTCGCGGAGCTTGAAGAAGCGGGTATAAACGCTTCCCGCATATGGATAAACTGCGCGGATATGGTAGGCGTCAAGCTGGACGAAAGCGGAAAGTTCAGCGAGGTAACGGACAAGCACTGGCAGGACTTAGACGTGCTTTTCACCATTGCCAAGAAGCACCACATCTACATCATGGCTACCCTCATGTCCTTCGACCACTTCAAGGACTCGAACAACGGCTATCAGAGCTGGCGGGACATGGTATGCTCGGAGGACAACATCAACAGCTTTGTGGAGGGCTATGTGGTGCCATTCGTAAAGCGTTACGACAGCTGTGACTATCTCTGGAGCATAGACCTCATGAACGAGCCCGACTGGGTACACGAGAACGCCGAATCGGGGAAGCTGGGCTGGAACGAGCTGGGCGACCTTTTCTCGCGCGAAGCCGCGGCAATACATGACAATTCGGACATACTCGTGACCATAGGCTTCGGAATGATAAAGTACAACTCCGACAAATACGACGGCAACTACGGTTCGGACAGCTTTCTCATGAACCGTTCGGGGAAGAAGTCCTCCTACCTTGACTTCTACTCGACGCACTATTATTACTGGGAGAAGCCGTGGTTTGACTATCCCTTTGACAAGTCCCCGACGGACTTCGGGCTTGACGGCACGAAGCCCTGTGTGATCGGCGAGGTAGCGGCGAACGACGTTGCCGAATCGGGAGAGACATTAGAGCTGAAATACGGGAACGTGTTGGATAACGGCTGGAACGGCATAATGGCGTGGACGTCCAACGGTGTTGACGCCTGCGGAGACATGACGGACATAGCCCCCGCCGCCGCGAAGGTGATGGAAAAGGCACCCGAGAAAGTACACCCGTTAGGATAATTCGGAATTCGGAATTATGAATTCGGAATTGAAGGTGTCCGCTGACGCGGACGATCATGCGGACGCGGTTTCGCGAGCGAAACGCGCTCCGCGAACCCGCAGGACGTCAGAACAAGCATAGAAAGAGTAATATGACCGCAGGCACAAAAAAAGAAAGCGGCACTCTGTAGCACAAACACGCCGGATGCAAGGGGCGGCGTTAGCCCCTTGCCGAGGTCAAGGGCGAGGAGCCCTTGCAGGGGAGCGCG
>CACZJT010000074.1 GCA_902781565.1 uncultured Ruminococcus sp. | reverse complement strand
AGCGGCGACAGCAAAACGTCCCGAAGCGGGTGTCATGAGCATTCGACCCTGAAAGATGTCATGATGTCACGATAGCTCATTTTGTGCAGTATGTCAAAAGTGCTCATTTATAGCTGAAAAGATAATAACGCGGGGACGGCGGAGCTTTTCACCGTTCCTGCGTCAAATAATATGAAAGGGGTCATTTCTAATGACACAAGTAAAGAAGAAGCTCGCGGCGCTGGCGCTGGCGGGCGCAATGGCACTTACGCCCATGACGGCTCTCGGCGGGGCATATGACTTATCTTCGCCCTTTGCCATGAGTGTTTCGGCAGCGACGGTCAGCAGCGATATCCCCACTCCAACGCCTATGGGCTATACCTCCACCGCCGATTCGGTGACTATAAGCTGGACTGACGTTATCGGCGCGGAGCAGTATTACGTCTACCTGCTGAAAAACGGCACATACAAGCTGATACACAAGATGCAGGACAGCTCCCTTACGGTCAAAGGACTTACGGCGAATACATCATATTCCTTCAAGATATGCGCGGTAAAGACCGTGGACGGCAAAGTGTACCGTTCCAAGGCGAGCAGTGCGATAAAGGCAAAGACAAAGGCGGCGGCTCCCGTCACCCCGACCCTTTCCACGGGCAAGCCTACCATAAAGTCAGTGTCCTCCAATGCGTCGCAGACTACCGTAAGGCTCAAATGGACTCCCGTTGAGTGTACGGGCTACATCATCTATGCCGCAAGCTACCCCACGGGCACGAATCCAAAAGCAGCCTCACAGTACAAGCCCACATGGAAAAAGGTGGCACAGATCGCGGACAAGACTGTCTCACAGCTGACCTTCAATACCTCCTCCAAGGCTAAGGGCGGCTCGTATGCGCTTGCGAACATCAACGCGGGCGGACGCTACGGCTACAGATTCGCCGTCACTCCATATACCAAGTCGGGAAGCAAGACCGTCAAGGGCAAGAGTTCTATCATGTCGGAGCCCGTGTACAATATCAGCGCCGTGACGAACAGCTTCGGCAGTGAGTTCTCCCTGCTGAAAAAAGTCCTCGCAAAGAACAAGACGAGCGGCTCATTAAGCTCCTATAAGGTCTACACCACCGAGAAGGTGAACGGCAAGCTGAAAAGCAAGGCGGAAACTTACACCATAAGCGCTGCGGAAAAGGCTTCCATAGAGAAGTTCGCGAAGAAGCATTTCAAGAGCACTTGGTCGGACGCGCAGAAGGTCGCTTATACCGTCAACTGGATAAACAAGAACGTCATCTACGACACGGACTATACCCTCGGCTGGCAGATACCCTATTCCTCGCGGGCATATGAGTACAAGCTGGGACAGTGCGACACCTATAACGGCGCGGTCGCGAGCCTGCTCACATATCTGGGCTACAAGAACGTGTACCTCCAGCGCATGAACGCTTCGGCGCTGGGCTATCAGCACTTCCGCACCGAGATACAGTCGGGCGGCAAGACCTACAGCATAGAGAGCGGCAACGCAAGCAAGTCCGACCCGACATGGGTTTGGATATGCCGTGACTTCGATGAAGTACCGCTGAAATAAAAAACGCGAATACACAAAAACAAGAGCGCTGTCCCTCGGGACAACGCTCTTTTGTTATGACTCATGTCAAGTATTTTCTCGGTTTCAGGAGTATGAGTATCAGGTCGATGAGCACTCCGAGCCCTCCGAGCCCGAAGCTCAGAAGGTAGATGATGCCGCTCACGATCTTGCCCTCGTAGAATCTGTGGACGCCCAGCCAGCCGAAAAAGAAGCAGAGCAGGAAAGCCACCCACTTGTCCTTCAGCCTGCCCATAGGCACGCCCATCATGTTGTTATTGTTGTTTGTATTGTTGTTATTGTTGTTGATGATGACCTGCGGCTGACCCATTGGCGCAGACTGCCTCAGCTCCTCCACCTGCCTTCCGCAGGCGGTGCAGATAACGGCGTCCATCGGAATGCTCGAAGCGCAGAATTTACAGTATTTCATCTGCCCCCTGATCTGCGGAGCCTGCCCGCCGCCGAACTGCGGCTGAACGTAGGGCTGACCGCCGTACTGAGGGTAAGGTGCGTTCTGACCCTGCGGCTGTGCGAAGCGGGTGTTGTTGTACTGCGGCTGTGCATAGCCCTGTCCGCCGTACTGCGGCTGACCGTAGCCCTGACGATCGCCGTAGCCCTGCCCCGCGTATTGGGGCTGGGGCTGACCGTATCCGCCCCGATCGTACTGTCCGCCGTACCCGCCGTCATCGTAGCCGCCGCTCCGATAATTCTGATCGACGACCTCCGCGCTGACCTGTTCCGCGGGAAGATCGGGGGCAGGTTCGGGTTCGGGCTCGAACTTTGGCTTGTTCAGGTTGATGGTGTAGTCGTTATCCATTTCTTTCATTCCCTTCTTTTATAAATATAAATATAACTCTCCCGAACCGCCTTCCGTGAAAGCGGCTCGGGTAATGAGCTATTGTTGTCTGTTTTCTCAGCCTATAGTACCGCTGATATAGCCGTCCGCAATGCTCGGGTGAGGTTCGTTCTTTACGACCTCGACGTTGTTGTAAACGTCCATGCCCGTGCCTGCGGGTATCAGCTTGCCGATGATAACATTTTCTTTAAGTCCGAGCAGATGATCGACCTTGCCCTTGATTGCGGCATCGGTGAGAGCCTTGGTGGTCTCCTGGAAGGAAGCCGCCGAGAGGAAGGAATCGGAGTAGCTCGAAGCCTTGGTGATACCCTGGATAACGGGAACGGTGGTGATAAGGCGGGCGTTGATGTCGCCTGCGTCGATCTGTTTCTGGATGTCCTCGTTGATCTGGGCGATCTCGGTCTTTTCCACCAGACTGCCGGGCAGCAGGTAGCTGGAGCCGCTGTCGTCGATCTTGACCTTCTTCATCATCTGACGAACGATGACCTCGATGTGCTTGTCGTTGATATCAACACCCTGAGTACGGTAAACTTTCTGTACCTCGGTGATGATGTAGTTCTGAACGGCTTCGATACCGTTTACGGCGAGGATATCCGCAGGGTTGATCGAGCCTTCGGTAAGGGGCGAGCCCTTGGTCACGAAGTCGCCGTCGGTGACTTTGAGCTTGAAGCCGAAGGGAATAGGATACTTCTCCTCCAGCGGCTCGTCAAGATCCTCGCTGGTGACGATGACATGGCGCATTTTCTTCTCTTCAATGATGCGGACAGTACCGTCGATACGTGTGATGATAGCCGCGCCCTTGGGACGTCTGCTCTCGAAAAGCTCCTCGACACGGGGAAGACCCTGTGTGATGTCCTCAGCCGAAGCGATACCGCCCGTGTGGAAGGTACGCATGGTGAGCTGTGTACCGGGCTCGCCTATGGACTGTGCCGAGATGACGCCTACAGCCTCGCCGACTCTTACGATCTTGCCGTTTGCAAGGTTCGCGCCGTAGCACTTCGCGCAAACGCCGTTCTTCGCGCGGCAAGCCAGTACCGAGCGTATCTTTATGCGGTCTCTGCCGGTGGCTTCGAGTATCTGTTCAACTCTCTCCGCGTCATGCTCTGTCATGAGCTTGCTCTTGGAGACTGCGACCTCGCCCGTTCTCGGGTCTTTGAGGTCTTCCACAAGGAATCTGCCGACAAGACGCTCGGTCAGCGGCTCGATCTTCTCCTTGCCGTCGGTGATCTCGAATACGTCTATACCGCTCGTAGTGCCGCAGTCCTCGTGACGGATTATAACGTCCTGAGAAACGTCAACAAGACGTCTTGTCAGGTAACCCGAGTCGGCGGTACGCAGAGCCGTATCAGCCAGACCCTTACGAGCGCCTCGGGAGGAGATGAAGTATTCCAGAATGTTAAGACCCTCACGGTAGTTGGCTCTGATAGGCATTTCTATGGTAGCACCCGAGGTATTCGCGATAAGTCCGCGCATACCTGCCAGCTGTCTGATCTGCGAGATAGAACCACGTGCACCCGAGTCCGCCATCATGTTGATGGGGTTGTAGGGGTCGAGTCCGCGTTTCAGTTCTTCCGTAACTTCATCGGTAGCGGCGTTCCAGATGTCCTTGAAGCCCTTGGAGCGCTCCGCGCGGGAGATGAAGCCGCGCTTGTACTGAACGTCGATATGAGCTACCTTGGCGTCCGCCTCGGCGAGTATCTGTTTCTTGGTGGCGGGGATAGTGGCGTCGCATACCGCAACGGTGATAGCCGCCTTGGTGGAGTATTTGAAGCCCAGCGCCTTGATGTTGTCAAGCACCTCGGAGGTGTAGGTGGTGCCGTGGTGCTGTATGCAGCGATCGACGATCTGCGAGAGCTGACCCTTCTTTACGAGGAAGCTGATCTCGAGGTCGAACTGCTTGTCGGAATTAGTCCTGTCAACAAAGCCAAGGTCCTGCGGGATAATGCTGTTGAAGATGAGCCTTCCCACGGTGGCGTCGATGATCTTGGAAACGTGTCTGTCGCCCACCTGCTTGGATATCCTTACCTTGATAGCCGCATGGAGGGATACCGCGCCCATGTCGTAAGCCATGAGAGCCTCGTTCACGTCGCGGAATACCTTGCCCTCGCCCGGCTCATCGGGCTTCTGGAGGGTCAGGTAGTAGGAGCCCAGTATCATATCCTGCGTAGGTACCGCAACAGGACGTCCGTCCGAGGGTTTCAGCAGGTTGTTCGCCGCCAGCATGAGGAAGCGAGCTTCCGCCTGAGCTTCGGGGGATATGGGCAGATGCACCGCCATCTGGTCGCCGTCGAAGTCGGCGTTGTAAGCGGTACAAACCAGCGGGTGCAGCTTGATAGCGCGTCCCTCGACAAGTATCGGCTCGAATGCCTGTATACCCAGTCTGTGGAGGGTAGGCGCACGGTTCAGCAGTACGGGGTGTCCCTGAATGACGTTTTCGAGGGCGTCCCATACGATAGGCTCAACGCGCTCTATGGCGTTCTTTGCGCCGTTTATATTCAGCTGAGGATTGGTGCTTATATCCACCAGTCTCTTGATAACGAAGGGCTTGAACAGTTCGAGAGCCATTTCCTTCGGAAGTCCGCACTGATACATTTTCAGCTCGGGTCCGACGACGATAACGGAACGTCCCGAATAGTCAACACGCTTACCGAGCAGGTTCTGACGGAAACGTCCCTGCTTACCTTTCAGCATATCCGAAAGGGACTTGAATGCTCGGTTATTGGGTCCCGTAACGGGTCTGCCGTGTCTGCCGTTGTCGATGAGTGCGTCAACTGCCTCTTGCAGCATACGCTTCTCGTTTCTTATGATGATGTCGGGAGCCTGAAGCTCCAGCATTCTTTTAAGTCTGTTGTTTCTGTTGATAACACGCCTGTAGAGGTCGTTCAAGTCGGAGGTGGCGTATCTGCCGCCGTCCAGCATTACCATAGGTCTGAGGTCGGGGGGGATAACGGGGATAACGTCGAGTATCATCCACTCGGGACGGTTGCCCGAAGTCCTGAACGCCTCGACTACCTCAAGCCTTTTGAGGAGCTTTATCTTCTTCTGTCCGTTGGGCAGACCCTCCAGCTCGTCTTTTAGCTCCTGAGCCAGCTTGTCAAGGTCTATCTCGGCGAGCAGTTCCTTGATGGCTTCTGCGCCCATGCCCGCTCTGAACTCGCCCTCGTCCCACTTTTCGAGAGCCTCGTGATACTGGGTCTCGGAGAGCAGTTCGCACTTGGTCAGGTCGGTATTGCCGGGGTCTATTACGATATACTTGGTGAAGTAGAGCACCTCTTCGAGCCTTTTCTGGCTGACTTCGAGCATCTGACCGATGCGGGAGGGAGTGCCCTTGAAGTACCATATATGTGACACGGGAGCCGCAAGCTCTATGTGTCCCATTCTCTCGCGGCGAACGTCCTTCTTTGCGATAACGACGCCGCAGCGCTCACAGATCTTGCCCTTGAGGTATTTCTGCTGCTTGTACTTTCCGCAGTGGCAGGTCCAGTCCTTCGTGGGTCCGAAGATCCTTTCGCAGTAAAGACCGTCCTTCTCGGGCTTCTGTGTACGGTAGTTTATCGTTTCGGGGCGTGTGACCTCGCCGTAGGACCATTCTCTGATCCTGTCGGGGGACGCGAGCGATATTTTTATAGATTCAAAAACATTGGATTCCAAACTCGTACCTTCTTTCATGATCTGAGGTCAGATATACTACGCGCTATTTCAAATCGTAATAACGATTTGCGATCCGCCGTCTTTGACGGCGGGGCGGCACTGTGTGCCGCTAAGCGCTTCGTTTATACGCCCTCTGCCAAAAACACTATGTGGCTTTGGAGGCTGATGCGCAGCCTGCAAAGCACAACGTGTTGTGCTTTGCAATAGAGGGCAGTATATCGGAGCGTGCGCGGAGCCTTCCCGCGCACCTCTCCCTGCTGTTTGACTTTAATAAACGATCAATAGTCCTCGTCCTCGGCGTCGAAGTCTACGACCTTGCCCGTGTATTCATCGTCAAGGTAGTCGCCCTCCTCGTCGTCGGAGGCGCTTATCGCCGCGAACAGGTTCGCGTAGCCGCCCATAACGCCGTCATCGTCGCCGCGGTCTATGCCGTCCTCGGGAATGTCGTGTATCTCCATGCCTGCGCCTTCGAGCTCGTCCTCGTCGGCAAAGGTGCCGAAGTCGAGGTTGTGCATCTCGTCAAGACGCTTGTAATCGGTGGTATCTTCCTCGGCATAGCTCTGTTTGAGCTCTACCTTCTCGCCGTCCGCGCCGAAGATCTCGAGATCGAGACCCAGTGACTGGAGCTCCTTCACGAGTACCTTGAACGCCTCGGGGATACCGGGCTTGGGTATATTCTGACCGTCGCTGATCGCGTGGTAGGTCTTGTCTCTTCCGTCCTTGTCGTCCGACTTGACGGTGAGTATCTCCTGCAAGGTGTAAGCCGCGCCGTATGCTTCGAGCGCCCAAACTTCCATCTCACCGAAACGCTGTCCGCCGAACTGCGCCTTACCGCCGAGAGGCTGCTGGGTAACGAGCGCATAGGGACCCGTCGAACGTGCGTGTATCTTATCGTCTACGAGGTGGTGGAGCTTCAGGTAGTACATATAGCCCACCGTTACCTTGTTGTCGAACTTCTCGCCCGTGCGTCCGTCATACAGTGTGAACTTGCCGTCCTCGTGCATACTGATCGCATTGGGGTTTATAACGTCGGTCATGGGACCGATCTTGAAATCGTCGTCCTTGTGTTCGAGGTAGTTCTCCTGAGCCGCGCGGAAGCAGGCACGGATATCCTCCTCGTGAGCGCCGTCGAATACGGGGGTCATGATCTTCCAGCCGAGAGCCTTTGAAGCCATGCCGAGGTGAACTTCGAGCACCTGCCCGATGTTCATACGCGAAGGAACGCCGAGGGGGTTCAGAACGATGTCAAGGGGAGTGCCGTCCTCAAGGAAAGGCATATCCTCGGGAGGGAGTATCCTCGAAACGACACCCTTGTTTCCGTGACGTCCCGCCATCTTGTCGCCGACCGAGATCTTTCTCTTCTGAGCGATGTAGCATCTTACCAGCATATTTACGCCGGGAGCCAGCTCGTCGCAGTTCTCCTTGGTGAACACCTTTACGTCGATAACGGTGCCCGATTCGCCGTGAGGTACTTTAAGGGAGTTGTCGCGGACATCGCGCTCCTTATCGCCGAATATGGCGCGGAGCAGTCTCTGCTCGGGGCATACCTCGGTCTCGCCCTTGGGCGTTACCTTGCCGACGAGTATATCGCCGGGACGAACGTCCGCGCCTATGCGGATTATGCCGTTCTCGTCCAGGTTCGCAAGGTACTCCTCCTTGACCTGGGGGATATCTCTCGTGATCTCCTCGGGTCCGAGCTTTGTCTCGCGGGATTCTATCTCGTATTCCTCGATGTGTATAGAGGTATATTTATCCTGTCTTACAAGGTTCTCGTTCAGCAGAACGGCGTCCTCGTAGTTGTAGCCCTCCCATGTCATGAAGCCGATGAGGGCATTCTTTCCGAGAGCCAGCTCTCCGTTTGAGGTAGCGGGACCGTCGCCGATTATCTGGTGAGCCTCGATGCGCTCGCCCTTATCGACTATAGGTCTCTGGTTGGTGCAGGTGCCCGCGTTGGAGCGCTTGAACTTGGTCAGCTCGTAGGTGCGAAGCTCGCCCGAGTCCTCGCGGACTACGATCTTGTCGGCGTCAACGCTCTCTACCACGCCCGCATTCTCGGAAACTACCGCAACGCCCGAGTCAAGGCAGGTCTTGTATTCCATACCCGTACCGACGATAGGCGATTCGGTCTTTAGCAGCGGCACAGCCTGCCTCTGCATATTAGCACCCATGAGTGCGCGGTTCGCGTCGTCGTTCTCAAGGAAGGGTATGCAGGCGGTCGCAACGGAAACGACCATCTTAGGCGAGATATCCATGAAGTCGATGTTCTCGCGGTCTATTTCAAGTATCTGATCGCGGTAGCGTCCGTTTACCTTGGGACGTGCAAACTTGTTCTCATCGGTAAGGGGCTCGTTCGCCTGAGCTACCATGTAGTTATCTTCCACGTCCGCAGTCATGTAAACAACGTCGTCGGTGACAACTCCCGTTTCCTTGTCAACGCGCCTGTAGGGAGCCTCGATGAAGCCGTACTCATTGATACGCGCGAAGGAAGCGAGGTAGGATATAAGTCCGATGTTAGGACCTTCGGGGGTCTCTATAGGGCACATACGTCCGTAGTGGGTGTAGTGAACGTCACGTACCTCGAAGCCCGCGCGGTCACGGGAAAGTCCTCCGGGACCTAAGGCTGAAAGTCTTCTCTTGTGGGTAAGCTCCGCAAGGGGGTTGTTCTGATCCATGAACTGTGACAGCGGGGAGCTTCCGAAGAACTCCTTGATAGCCGCCGAGATGGGTCTGATGTTTATGAGAGCCGCAGGGGTCAGTACCTCGGAATCCTGAGACTGAACGTTCATTCTCTCGCGGATAACGCGCTCCATACGTGTGAAGCCTATGCGGAACTGGTTCTGTAACAGTTCGCCGACGGAGCGGATACGTCTGTTGCCGAGGTGGTCGATATCGTCTATAGTACCCACGCCCTCACAGAGGTTCAGGAAGTAGGAGATAGTCGCGATTATATCGTCAAGTATGATGTGCTTCGGAACGAGCTCGTTCTTTCTTTCCTTGATGAGCTCTGTGAGCTGATCTTCGTTCTCTGAGGAATCGAGTATCTCTTTGAGTACGGGGAAGTAGACCTTCTCGCTGATACCCAGTTCTCTGGGGTCGGCGGAGATATACTTATTGAGGTCTACCATTCCGCTTCCGATGATCTTGACCTTGCGCTCGACCATTTTGGAGAGAGTCTCGCCCGTGTCTGCGGAAACGTAGTATTCCTTGGCTTCGGTCATGACATAGGCTTCCATAACGCCCGCGTTCTCGATCTCGTAAGCCTGTTCGTAGCGCAGGGTATCTCCGGGAACAGCCAGCACCTCGCCCGTGGAGGGGCTTATGATGGGAGCGGCGACGGTGTGTCCCGCCAGTCTCGAAGCGATACCGAGCTTCTTGTTATACTTGTATCTTCCGAAGCGGCAGAGGTCGTATCTCTTGTCATCGAAGAAGAGGTTGTGGATAAGGGTCTGGGCGCTCTCTACCGTCGGGGGCTCGCCGGGGCGGAGCTTGCGGTATACTTCAAGAAGAGCCTCCTCGCGGTTGGCGGTGGTGTCCTTCTGGAGTATAGTCTGAGAGAGCCGTTCGTCAAGGAGCATATTATCGGGGTTCACGTCGTCGGGAACGCCGAAAAGCTCGCTTATCTCGTCATTTGTACCGATACCGAGTGCGCGGATAAATGTGGTGATCGGTATTTTTCTGTTCTTGTCGATACGGACGTAAACAACGTCGTTGGAGTCCATCTCGTATTCGAGCCATGCGCCGCGGTTCGGGATAACGGTGGACTTATAGAGTTCCTTACCTGTCTTATCGCGGTCAAAGTCGTAGTAAACACCGGGGGAGCGGACGAGCTGTGAAACGATGACGCGCTCCGCGCCGTTGATGACGAAGGTGCCGCTGTCGGTCATTTTAGGCAGGTCGCCCATATAGACCTCGGACTCCTTGATATCGCCTGTTTCGTTGTTTTTCAGGCGAGCCTTAACGTAAAGGCGTGAGGAATAAGTCGTATCGCGTTCCTTGCATTCCGCGATGGTATATTTGGGCGTAGGGTCGATATGATACCCTGCGAAGGAAAGTTCGAGATTGCCGTTGTAGTCGGTGATCGCAGCCACCTCCTCAAAGACCTCTTTCAGACCCTCCTCGATGAACCACTTATACGAGTTTTTCTGCACCTCGATAAGATTGGGCATTTCGCGGACCTCGCGGATCTTGGCAAAGCTCTTACGAACATTTTTGCCGAGCCGTTCGTCCTTGACGTTGACATTAACATTCACCATGCGCACCGATCACTCCTTTTAATCTATAGAAAAGCAGTTAATTCACGCTCAAAAGGGCGCAAAAACCGATTATGATACATTATATTATTATATAACAGGAGGGAGCGCTTGTCAAGTCTTTGTGCAATTATTTACAATTATTGCACCGATATTTGTAGGGTTGCACAACAAAAAGACGATATAAAGGCAAAAAGTTCTATGATTGCGGTTTTGTGAACATAATGCAAATTTTTTTGTAGAGAGACAAATCATAATTTGTAAGGCTGACCGTACTGCACAAACCGATGTAGGGCGGGGCGGCTGGGCTGCGTTGGTGCAGCTCACGCCATTCGTCCCGCATTATTCGGTGTAGGGTCGGCGCACCACGGCGTGGGTGCCGTTGCCCCGACCTCATGGGCGGTGCGCCTTTGCCCGCCTTGCGGCGGGTCTGGGGGTTGCACGAAAATCGCTTACGCTCTTTCGCGCAATTAAATCGGCG
>CACZJT010000073.1 GCA_902781565.1 uncultured Ruminococcus sp. | reverse complement strand
AGTCATCAGTGTCGGAAACAACCAAACCAATGACTCCTTCTGATAATCTTTGATCGTTAAACCGGTCAAAGCAACAGGCACCGCGCCCCTTCGGGGGTGGGGTGCTTGTTGTTTTTGGGAGGAAAATGTGCGGCGCTGATCGAAATAGTTCTATTGCCGTGAATTTTTTTTTCACACCTATTGCAATTTGTCAAAAAATATGTTATGATATAAGTTGACAAGCTGTGCTTGTACCCGGGGCTGCGGTCGCTTTCCTTGATTGCTGAGCCGTCAGCACCGATCTTTGTCTACTAACCTTTTAGGAATTAGTATAAAAAATCGCACCATGCGGAACAGGAGATCATTTATGCCAAAGAAACAGGACATCAATAAGATCATCATAATCGGCTCGGGACCCATCATCATTGGACAGGCTTGCGAGTTCGATTACTCGGGTACTCAGGCTTGCAAGGCGCTCAGAAAGCTGGGCTACGAGATAGTGCTCGTCAATTCAAACCCCGCTACTATCATGACCGATCCCGATGTAGCTGACATTACCTACATCGAGCCGCTCAACCTCGACAGGCTTACTCAGATCATCGAGAAAGAGCGCCCCGACGCTTTGCTGCCGAATCTGGGCGGTCAGTCGGGTCTTAACCTTGCTTCCGAGCTTGATAAGGCGGGCGTGCTGGAAAAGTACGGCGTCAAGGTCATAGGCGTTCAGGTGGACGCCATAGAGCGCGGTGAGGACAGGATAGAGTTCAAGAATGCCATGAGCGCCCTCGGTATTGAAATGCCGAGAAGTCAGGTGGCTTACAGCGTTGAGGAAGCCGTGAAGATCGCCGATGAGCTCAAATACCCCGTTGTGCTTCGTCCTGCTTACACTATGGGCGGCGCAGGCGGCGGCATGGTCTACAACGTGGACGAGTTGAAAGTAGTATGCGCAAGGGGCTTGCAGGCGAGCCTTGTTGGACAGGTGCTGGTCGAGGAATGTATCTTCGGCTGGGAGGAGCTGGAGCTTGAGGTAGTCCGCGACGCCAACAATAATAAGATAACCGTCTGCTTTATCGAGAACATCGACCCCATCGGCGTTCATACGGGTGACAGCTTCTGCTCCGCTCCTATGCTGACTATACCGGAGGACGTTCAGAAGCAGTTACAGGATATGTCCTACCGCATAATCGAATCCATAGAGGTCATAGGCGGCTGCAACTGTCAGTTTGCCCGCGACCCCGAGAGCGGCAGGATAGTCGTTATAGAGATAAATCCGAGAACGTCCCGCTCGTCGGCGCTGGCTTCAAAGGCTACGGGCTTCCCGATAGCCTACGTTTCGGCTCTTCTTGCCTGCGGACTTACCCTCGACGAGATACCCTGCGGAAAGTACGGTACTCTTGACAAGTACGTTCCGGGCGGAGATTACGTCGTTATCAAATTCGCACGCTGGGCTTTCGAGAAGTTCAAGGGCGCTGAGGACAAGCTCGGCACTCAGATGAAGGCAGTCGGTGAGGTAATGGCTATCGGCGCTACCTATAAGGAGGCTTTCCAGAAGGCGATACGCAGTCTTGAAACGGGCAGGTACGGTCTGGGCTTTGCCAAGAATTTTCATGAGCTTTCCAAGGAGGAATTGTTAGGCAAGCTCCGCTACCCCACCTCCGAGAGACAGTTCGTCATCTATGAAGCGCTCCGCAAGGGTGCGTCTATCGAGGAGATATGGGAGCTTACGAAGATAAAGCATTGGTTCCTCGAACAGATGAAGGAGCTGGTGGACGAGGAAGAGGCTCTGATGGCTAAGAAGGGTGCGGTCCCCGAAAAGGACGTCCTGAAGCAGGCGAAGAAGGACGGGTTCAGTGACAGATATCTCTCCATGCTCCTTAAAGTCCCCGAGGAGGAGATTCGCAGTAAGCGCCGCGAATACGGCATAGAACAGGCATGGGAGGGCATTCACGTAAGCGGCACCGAGAATGCGGCTTATTACTATTCCACTTACCATAATGACGAGGACAGATCTCCCGTGAACACCGACCGCCCCAAGATCATGATACTGGGCGGAGGTCCCAACCGCATAGGTCAGGGCATAGAGTTCGACTACTGCTGTGTTCACGCGGCTCTTGCGCTCAAAAAGCTGGGCTTCGAGTCCATTATCGTAAACTGCAATCCCGAGACAGTTTCCACTGACTACGACACCTCCGACAAGCTCTACTTCGAGCCGCTCACCCTCGAGGACGTTCTCAGTATCCACGACAAGGAGAAGCCCGTGGGCGTTATCGCGCAGTTCGGCGGTCAGACACCTCTGAACCTTGCAAACGACCTGAAAAAATACGGCGTCAATATACTCGGCACAACTCCCGAGACTATAGACCTCGCGGAGGACAGAGATCACTTCCGCGCCATGATGGACAAGCTGGGCATACCCATGCCCGAATCGGGTATGGCTGTGAACGTGGACGAGGCGCTTGAAATAGCCAACAGGATAGGCTATCCCGTAATGGTGCGCCCCTCCTACGTGCTGGGCGGACGCGGCATGGAGATAGTTCACGATGATGAGATGATGAGGGTCTATATGTCCGCAGCTGTAGGCGTTACCCCCGACAGACCCATACTCATAGACCGCTTCCTGAACCACGCTACCGAGTGCGAGGCGGACGCTATCTCCGACGGCACGAACTGCTTTGTTCCCGCGGTAATGGAGCACATCGAACTTGCGGGCGTGCATTCGGGCGACTCTGCCTGCATACTGCCCTCTAAGAACCTGTCTCCCGAGATAGTGGCGACCATCAAGGAATATACCCGCAGGATAGCCGTTGAGATGAACGTCAAGGGGCTTATGAATATGCAGTACGCCATCGAGGGCGACACGGTATACGTGCTCGAAGCTAATCCCCGCGCTTCGCGTACCGTTCCGCTGGTATCGAAGGTATGCTCTATCAACATGGTGAAGATAGCCACCGAGATAATCACCTCCGAACTTACGGGCAAGCCTTCACCCGTTCCGACCCTGCGTGACAAGAAGATAGGTCACTACGGCGTCAAGGAAGCTGTGTTCCCCTTCAATATGTTCCCCGAGGTAGACCCCCTGCTGGGACCCGAGATGAGGTCTACGGGTGAAGTCCTCGGCATCTCTCCCAGCTTCGGCGAAGCGTACTACAAGGCGCAGGAAGCTACCCGCACCAGTCTGCCGAACGAGGGCACCGTGCTGCTTTCGGTATGCGACCGCGACAAGCCCGAGCTTATAGACATCGCCAAGGCTTTCAGCGAGCTGGGCTTCAACATCATCGCCACGGGCGGCACCTACAAGATGATAAAGGAAGCGGGCATACCCGTCAAGAAGATCTACAAGATATACGAGGGCAGACCGAATATCGCGGACGAGATCGCAAACGGCGAGATACAGCTCATCATCAACACTCCCGCAGGCAAGACCAGCGCTCACGATGACAGCTATATCCGCAAGTCGGCGATAAAGCACCGCGTTCCCTACATCACGACTATGGCGGCGGCTAAGGCGAGTGCCGAGGGCATAAGAGCTATCAAGGAGAACACGCATTTCGGCGTGAAATCTCTGCAAGCTCACCATGCGGACATCACGGAGCTTTGAGCCCTGTACGACAAAAACCACTGAAAACAGAAAGGCACTTCCTTCGGGGGAAGTGCCTTTTTGGACTTCGGGAACAAATGCATCTGCCTGCGGCGCTGATTTATGTGTAAGCGGAGGAAAACGCACAAGCCTATACAGTCCCGGATGCGCGGAAAGACAAGCATTAACAGCGCTATGGGGACAAGAAATGTGGTTAGCTATGACAAACTCGATGCAAGTTAAACAGAATGGATTGGACATAATGTACAAAATGATAAGTCACTGATTGTCCAAAGTCACGAATTTTGAAATTGACAAAAATTTAACCGAAAAAAACGGCTTTCACGCTTGAAATACTGCAAAAATTGTAGTATAATAGTATAGATATCCGAGACTTGTTATTCGGATACAGCGATCCAAGCTATAATATTTCAGGAGGTTGGTGCTATGAATGAAAAATCCCTGAATCCGTTTAAGGGAACAGCGGCTCAGGAAGAAGAGCTCAAAAAGATCATCGCCGAACACCGCGATCAGAAGGGCGGACTTATGCCTACGCTTCAGAAGGCGCAGGGCATTTACGGCTATCTGCCGATCGAAGTTCAGACCATGATCGCCGACGGACTGGGTATATCCCTCTCCGAGGTGTACGGAGTTGCGACCTTTTACTCGCAGTTCTCCCTTACTCCCAAGGGCGAACACCGTATCAGCGTCTGTCTCGGAACGGCGTGCTACGTTAAGGGCTCGGACAAGATACTCGAAGCTGTTGAGACTCAGCTGGGTATAAAGTCGGGCGAATGCACGCCTGACGGTAAGTTCTCGATAGATTCCTGCCGCTGCGTCGGCGCCTGCGGACTTGCTCCCGTAATGCTCGTTGATGATGACGTTTACGGCAAGCTCACACCCGATCAGGTCAGCGGTATACTCAAATCCTATGCCGAAAAAGGAGGCGACGAATAATGACTATTGCAGAACTTAATCAGATCCGCGACGAATACAGAGACCTCGTCAGAGTCAGAAAGATAGTTGCCGAGGAAGGCGCTAAGCTCGCCGAAAAGACAGGCTACAGAAAGCAGATACTCGTCTGCGGCGGTACGGGCTGTACCTCCTCGGGCAGTAAGAAGGTGCTCGAAGCTCTCAAGGACGAGCTGAAAAAGGAAGGTCTTGAGAAGGAAGTCCTCGTTGTAAGAACGGGCTGCTTCGGTCTTTGCGCACTGGGTCCCATCATGATCGTTTACCCCGAGGGTGCGTTCTATTCTCAGGCTACCCCCGAGGGTGTCCGCAGAGTTGTTGACGAGCATATCAAGAACGGCAACATCGTTAAGGATCTCCTTTATAAGGAGACCGTACACGCCGACGGCTCTATCAATCCTCTCTCCGAGACTGCTTTCTATAAGAAGCAGAAGAGAATAGCGCTTCGCAACTGCGGCGTTATCGACCCCGAGAACATAAACGAATACATCGCTACCGAGGGTTATCAGGCACTCGCTAAGGTACTGTTCGAGATGACTCCCGATCAGGTAATTCAGGAACTGCTCGATTCGGGTCTCCGCGGACGCGGCGGCGCGGGCTTCCCCACAGGCAGAAAGTGGATGTTCGCCAAGGGCGCAGAGGGCGACGTGAAGTATGTTGCCTGTAACGCAGACGAGGGCGACCCCGGCGCATTCATGGACAGATCTATCCTCGAAGGCGACCCTCATGCCATCATTGAGGCTATGACCATCGCGGGTCATACCATCGGCGCACATCAGGGTTATGTATACGTTCGTGCAGAGTACCCCGTTGCCGTTGAGCGCCTTGAGATAGCGCTTCAGCAGGCAAGAGATAAGGGCTTCCTCGGCAAGGATATCTTAGGTTCGGGCTTCGATTTCGATATCGAGATCCGCCTCGGCGCAGGCGCGTTCGTCTGTGGTGAGGAGACCGCGCTCATGACCTCCATCGAGGGTCACCGCGGCGAACCGAGACCCCGTCCTCCTTTCCCCGCTGTAAAGGGTCTGTTCGGCAAGCCTACCCTGCTGAACAACGTTGAAACATACGCAAATATCGCACAGATAATCCGCAAGGGCGCGGCTTGGTACGCTTCCATGGGTACCGAGACCTCCAAGGGTACTAAGGTATTCGCCCTCGGCGGTAAGATCACTAACGTCGGACTCGTTGAGGTACCTATGGGCACCACTCTCCGCGAGATCATCGAGGAGATAGGCGGCGGTATCCCGAACGGCAAGAAGTTCAAGGCTGCCCAGACGGGCGGACCTTCGGGCGGCTGCATACCTGCACAGCATATCGACACTCCTATCGACTATGAGTCGCTGAACGCTATCGGCTCCATGATGGGCTCGGGCGGACTTATCGTCATGGACGAGGATAACTGCATGGTGGACGTTGCCAAGTTCTACCTGAACTTCACCGTTGACGAGAGCTGCGGTAAATGTACTCCCTGCCGTATCGGCACCAAGAGACTTTGCGAGTATCTTGAAAAGATCACAGAGGGCAACGGCGAGCCCGAGGATCTCGAGAAGATCGAGGAGCTTGCGAACCACATGAAGTCGGCTTCGCTCTGCGCACTCGGTCAGTCGGCTCCGAACCCCGTTCTCTCTACCATCAAATACTTCAGGGACGAGTATGAAGCTCACATCAACGACAAGCACTGCACCGCGGGCGTCTGCAAGAGCCTGCTCCACTACGAGATCATTCCCGATAAGTGCAAGGGCTGCACTCTCTGCGCGAGAAACTGCCCCGTAAGCGCTATCACGGGCAAGCCCAGAGAGGTACACGTTATTGATTTCGATAAGTGCATCAAGTGCGGCGTCTGCATGAACAATTGCAGATTCAACGCTATTTCCATGAAGTAAGGGAGGTACGAGATATGGCAAATGAAACGACTGAAATGATCCACCTTAAAATAAATGGGATCCCCGTGGAAGTGCCGAAGGGCTCGACTATCCTTCAGGCTGCCAAGGCTGTTCACATCGAGATCCCGACGCTCTGCTACTTAAAGGACATCAACTGCATCGGCGCCTGCCGTATTTGCGTGGTTGAGGTGACAGGCAGAAGAGGTCTGCTCGCTGCCTGCGTATATCCCGCAGAGGAGGGCATGGAGGTATATACCAATACCCCCACCGTAAGAAAGTCCAGAAAGACCACCCTCGAACTGCTGCTCTCCGAGCACAAGAAGAAATGTCTTTCCTGCGAGCGCGTAGAAGTCTGTGAGCTCCAGAGGCTCGCTCACGCCTACGGCACCGATGAGGACAGATTCGATACCGCCGATGATATCCAGTATCCTATCGACGATCTTTCTCCCTACGTTGTACGCGACAACAACAAGTGCATCGACTGTCTGCGCTGCGTTGCCGCTTGTAAGAACGTTCAGGGCGTAAGCGTTATCGGACCTATCAACCGCGGCTTCAAGAAGCACATCGGCTCCGCTTTCGATATGAGCCTTAACGACGCTCCCTGCGTAGGCTGCGGTCAGTGCATAGTTGCCTGTCCCGTGGGCGCTCTCAAAGAGAAGAGCAGCGAGCAGAAGGTATGGGACGCTCTTGCAGACCCGAACAAGAAGGTAGTGTTCTTCACCGCTCCCTCGGTACGTGCTACCCTGGGCGAAGCCTTCAATATGCCTATCGGCACAAACGTTGAGGGAAAAATGGTCGCCGCTATCAGAAGACTTGGCGCGGATCAGGTATTCAACATGGACGTTACTGCCGACCTCACCATCATGGAAGAGGCTAATGAGCTCATCGAGCGCATCAAGGGCGGAAAGACCCTGCCTATGTTCACTTCCTGCTGCCCCGGCTGGGTGAAGTTCTGCGAGCACTACTATCCCGATTTTCTGCCGCACCTCTCCACCTGCAAGTCGCCTCAGCAGATGTTCGGCGCTGTTCTCAAGAGCTACTACTGCGAGAAGAACGGCATCGACCCCAAGGACCTCTTCGTTGTCAGCGTTATCCCCTGCACCGCGAAGAAGTTCGAGGTAACTCGCGAGGAGCAGAGATCGGGCGATTTCGACGATGTTGATGTTGCACTCACCACCCGTGAGCTTGCGAGAATGATAAAGCAGTCGGCTATCGACTTCACCGCTCTCGAGGACGAGAAGTGGGACGATCCGTTCGAGACCGCTACAGGCGGCGGCGCTATCTTCGGCGCAACGGGCGGCGTTATGGAAGCTGCGCTCAGAACTGCGGCTACTATACTTGACGGCAGCTGCGAGGCAGTTGAGTTCAAGGAAGTCCGCGGCACTCAGGGCATCAAGGAGGCTTCCTACACCATCGCGGGCACAGAGGTCAAGGTCGCTGTTGCTTCGGGTCTTGCCAATGCGAGAAAGATCGTTGAGCAGGTCAAGAACGGCGAGAAGGACTATATGTTCGTCGAGATCATGGCTTGTCCCGGCGGCTGCATCAACGGCGGCGGTCAGCCCTATCAGCCCGACTCGGTACTCAACTATGTTGACGTCAAGACCATCAGAGCCAAGGCTCTGTACGACCTCGACTCCGAGCTGCCTATCAGAAGATCGCACGAGAGCCCTGTTATGAAGATGCTCTACGACGATTACTTCGAGGCTCCCGGCAAGGAGAAGGCTCACAAGCTGCTCCACACCACCTATGTCGAGAGAGGTACTCACTGATATAGGTCTGTGGAAATTCCCATAAAATGACATTCGGCACTGTCCCTTCGGGGGCGGTGCCGATCTTTTGTGCTTATTTTCCGACTGTGCAGTGAGTGTTGACTTTTAGCGTTCCGCTCTCGGGGGTGAGGAGGAACTGCCGCGTTCCGTGTGCGATAAGCTCATCTCCAATGGGGTCTTCGGCAAGGCGGCGGATTATCCGCCGCAAGCCGCGGGCGCGGCTCTTTCCCTCGTTGGCGCAAAGCTCTGCACAGACCTCCGCGCATCCCTCGGCAATGTCGAGGGTGCAGCCGATCGAGGACAGCCTCTTTTTCAGGGAATCCAGCTCCTTCGCGGCGGCGTTCACCAAAGCGCTCTCCGAAAGGCGGTCAAAGACTATCACCTCGTCGATACGTCCCAGAAGCTCGGGGGGCATTATCCGCCGAAGCTCCTTCATTCCCTCGCTGCGCATGGTGTCGGCGGGGCGCTCCGAAAAGCCGACGCTGCGCTTATCCTCCAGCTCCCGCGCTCCGCAGTTTGAGGTCATGATGATGATACAGTCCGTGAAGCCGACCCGCCGCCCCGAGCTGTCGGTCAGGCAGCCGTCCTCGAGAATTTGCAGGAGGATATTGAACACATCGGGGTGCGCCTTTTCGATCTCATCGAACAGCACCACCGAGTAGGGGCTGCGCCGCACCTGCTCCGTGAGGCGCCCGCCCTCGCCGAAGCCCACATATCCCGGAGGTGCGCCGATGAGCCCCGAAACGCTGTGCCGCTCCATGAATTCGCTCATGTCCAGCTTGATGAGGGAGCCCGAATCGCTGCCCGTGGGGAAGAGCTGCCGCGCCAGCTCCCGCGCGAGGAGAGTTTTCCCGACGCCCGTTTCACCGAGGAAGATGAAGCTCCCCGCAGGGCGGCGCTTGTCGGACAGCCCCAGCCGCAGACGTCTTACCGCCGCGCAGACCTGCGCCACCGCCTTTTCCTGCCCGAAGACCGTCTTGCCGATCTCGCTTTCGAGCCGCAGAAGTCGGTCGTTCTCGCTTTCGGTGAGTATGCCGCAGGGGATACCCGTCCGCCGCGAAACGGTCTCGCAGAGGGTCTTGGCGGTGAGGGAGGTGTCAGTCCCCGCGCTAATGCGGGAGAGGTATTCGCTTCGGTCGATGCGCCCGCTCACGTAATCATCAAAGCCGGTCGCCGCGCTGCCCGAGCGCCTTTCCGACACCTGCGCGGCGCAGGCTTCGTCCAGCAGGTCGAGGGCTTTGTCGGGGAAGCGCAGGTCGTTGATGTAGCGGTCGGCGAGCTTGACGGTCATGGAGAGCAGCCGTTCGGGAATGGCTATGCGGTGGTGCTCCGAGTATTTCTCCCGCACGCCTTTGAGAATTTCGAGAGTACGCGCGGGGGTGGGCTCGTTTATCATGACCTTCTGAAAGCGGCGGTCGCAGGCAGAGTCCTTCTCGATAGTGGCGCGGTACTCCTCGCAGGTGGTCGCGCCGATGAGCCGAAGCTCCCCGCGGGCGAGGGCGGGCTTCAGGATATTCGCCGCGTCGATAGCGCCTTCGGCGGCGCCCGCGCCCATGATGTTGTGAAGCTCGTCTATGAAAAGAATGACGTTCCCCGCGCTGACGGCTTCCTCGATGCACGCCTTGACGCGCTCCTCGAAGTCGCCGCGGTACTTCGCACCCGCCAGCAGGGAAGGAAGGTCGAGCTCGAACAGGCGTTTGTCCTCGAGCTGCGGGGGGACGTCCCCCGAGAGTATCTTCGCCGCCAGCCCCTCGGCGATGGCGGTCTTTCCAACGCCCGCGTCGCCGACAAGACAGGGATTGTTCTTGCGGCGGCGGCAGAGAATGCTCGTCACGCGGGCAAGCTCCTCCTCGCGCCCGATGAGGGGGTCGAAGCCCATGCAGGCGGCGCGGGTGGTAAGCTCACGCCCGAACTGTTCGAGCTTTTTTAGCCGCGGTCGGTCGCCGCAGTCCGAGACAAGCTCCGCCGTACCCACGCAGTCGGAGTACATCTTCCCGAGGTTCACGTTCATGCCCCGAAGCATTCTGACAGCGCTGCACTTGCTCTGACGTATCATAGCGGCGAGGACGAATTCCGTCCCGCAGGCGCTCGACCCGAGCTGCCGCGAGAGGTTCACCGCCCCCGAGAGTATTGTCACGCATGAGGGCGTGAGGTCGCTCTCGGTCATGCGGCAGGGCGTGCCGCGCCCGACGATGTATTCGAGCCATTCCTCCGCCTTGCGCAGAGTGACGCCGTGTTTTTTGAGCACGCGGTCGCCCGTGCTGCCGCCCATTTTCGACATCGCAAGGAGCAGATGTTCGCTCCCCACGTAGGTATGCCCCCAAGTCCCCGCGCATTCGGCGGCGAGGGTGATAAGCTCCCTGCCCTTAGCCGTAAAAGCCGTCATATCGTAACCCGCCATAGATCATTCCTCCTTAGTTCCCGGCAATATCCGCTGTCGGGATTATTGACAGCTGTTTACATTTTATGCAGTAAGTGCCGTCAAAATTCTTGAAGCGCGGGCAGAATTATCGGCAGTTTGGACAAAGTCAAATGTATCGTCCCGTCAATATCACCAATTATTTGGTTAGAATTTTGAAATAATTGAACGCAGTATTGACAATATGAACGAATTATGCTATAATAATACAGTAAACATATTGTAAAATTTTGTGCAAAGGGGTTGACAAATATATGCTGCCGTGGTATGATTTGACAGACAGACAGACAGACAGACAGACAGACAGACAGACAGACAGACAGACAGACAGACAGACAGACAGACAGCATAACTGCGCCCGTTTTTATATGTTAAAATAAGCGTGCTCTGCGGTTTTCCGTCGTGCTCTGCGGTTTTCCGTGGGGTGCGCTTTTGTTGTTATAATTTACAGAATATCAATACAAGGAGGAATACCACATGAAAACAAAGAGATTTTTTGCCGGGCTTTCGGCTTTTGCTATAGCCGCGGCTATGTTCCCCGTGTCGGCGTTTGCGGACGATATCACCATAGATCAGAACAGCACCGACAAAAAGGGCGCCATGACCGCGACCTACAATGTTCAGGCTAAGTACACCGTTACTATCCCTGCGGGTGCGCCTATCGGCGAGGACGCAGATCACCCGCAGGAAACGTCCATCACGGCTTCGGGCGTTGTGCTCGAAGAGGGACAAAAGATAACGGTCACGCTTTCGCAAGCCGCCAACACCGCTAAGGGCGAGAGCGCATTCACCGCCAAAAATGGCACATCTGCCGTGACCTACGCTATCAAAAAGGGCGGCGATCTCGTTAAGGTCGGCGACCCCGTAGCGGAGTTTACCGCAAACGGCGAGCAGGCTCTGTCATTCTACAAGACAGGCGGCACACCCACCGTTGCAGGCGAACACACCGAAACGCTGACGTTTGGTATCTCGGTGGAGGATAGTTTTGAAAGCGTTTTGGCTCCGGTATTGGAGAACGGCGCTACGATGGTGATTGCTTACCGCTGGAATGACTATAATACGACAACTTTCACCTTCACCAACAATAACGGAACGTACTCATGCAATGTCGGGGGGGATGAAACACAGGATTTCAGCGGCAGCCTGACACTGAATGGCACCACGCTCGCTTTGTCGATAACGAATAGCGTTATGTCCTCGAGGATCAATCTGGCTATCAGCTTCGACACGACGAACGACACCTACAGTTTCGTAACGAAGGGCAGTTGGTACAACAGCCACACCGTCAGCGTGAACGGCACGAACATCACAGATAAGTTGACTGCAAAGAACTGATAACTCTACTGACAGCTTTGTTTGACATTCGAGTTATAGCATAATTGCTTTACACATAATACCTTTTGCTCTGCTGTGCGGAGTGTATGGCGGAGCAAGGGGTATTCGATTGGAGTGAAACAAATGAAAAAACTGATAAGCGGTATATCCGCACGGTTTTTTCACATCACCCCCGAATAAACAAACACCCCCGCAGGCTCTTCCCTGCGGGGGATTTTTACACCCAAAAAGAAAACCTCAGACCCGAGGGATCCGAGGTTTGTTTTCGTATCACTTGTTCTTCTTGGCTACCACGTAAGCCGCGCCGAACAGAAGCGCGATTATGGAGGTCAGACCCGCCGCGCTGCCCGTTTTGGGCGAAACGTCGCTTGCCGCCGCAGGCTGTGCGGTGGTGGTGGTCGAAGCCGCCGAAGCCGTCTGACTGCTGCTCGAAGCCTGCGAGGAGGAGCTTGAACTTGCGTCCACCGCCCTGAACTCGTACCTCGAAACGTTCCTGTTCGCCCTTCTCGCGTCGGCGACCGCCCTGACGTCGGGTCTTTCGGCAACGCTGTTGTCGGGGTCTGCGGGAACATAGGGCTGCGAGGAATCGTCGCCCTCGGGCACGCTCGAAGTGTCGGGCTGACTGCTCTCGGTGGGGTCGGGCTTGCTCTCGTCGGGGTCAACGCCCTCCGCGAGCCTGTTTATCGTTATCTTGACGGTGCGTGTGGCGAAGTTGGTATCGTCACATCTTGCGGTCACGGTAACGGGAACGCCCACGCGGAGCGCCGCGTCGTCCAGCCAAGTCCAGCCCTCGGGGAGCTTTATCTGACTTACCTTAGTGATCTCGTTTGAAACGTTCATGCTCTCCTTCGGAGCGTTCGGGTCAATGCGCAGCTTCTCGACCACCAGCTCGACGGTAGCGCTCGCGGCTGTGTAGCCCTCGGTCTCCTCGGCGGTGATCTCGATGTTGGTCTTGCCCGAAGCCTTTATGGTGACAGTGCCGTTCTCGTCAACGGTCGCTACTTTTTCATTGGAAGAGTTATATTTCAGCTGAACGCCGCTGTTGACCGACGCATTAAGGCTGAACGGCTCGTCGAGGTACTGCTTCGTGAAGGACTTCTCCACGTTGATGATACCCGCCTGACGGCTGCTCGAAACGATCTCTTGCAGCTCGGCTTTGAGCTGTGCGTCCTGCATCTGACAGGTGCGCCTGTTGTATATCTGATTGTCCGCGGGCTGTGTCTCGGAATAAGTGATGTCCCAAAGCACGGGGCACATTCCGCGCAGATAAGCCGCTTCACAGGTGGCGACGAAGTAATCCCTTGCGGAACTGCCTGTCTTCTGACTGATCTCCGAACCGTTGCAGCACTCGCCGATGATAACGGGCACGCCGTTATCCACGAAACGCTCCTTGAGCTTATCCATATTGGCGTTCAGCTCACGGCGCTCCGCATCGCTGCCCCATGTCTTGGCGTCGTTCGTGAGCGCGAATCTCCAGGGAGTATAGTAATGAACAGACACCGCGCATCTACCCGCAGGGTCGTTCGGCATAACGAACATCTCATCGCAGGTCCTGTCGATATCGGTATTGAAGCCCGAGATGAGCAGATGTCTGCTGCCGTTGTTGCCGCCGCTGTTTCTGATAAGGTCTACGAAAGCCTGATTGACTTCATTCACAAGATCGTAAGCGAGCTGCTTGCCGTTCTCGACGGTCTCAACGCCCTCGCGGTTCCAGTAGTAGTAAGCCGACTGACCGTTCTCGTCCCTGTACCAGTCGCCAAGCTCCTCATTCTGCGACTCGAAGATAAGGTGATCGCCGCAGTCCTTGAAAGCGTCCGCGACCTGCGACCAGATCGAGAGGTACTTCTTCATACCCTCTTCCTTGTCCTCGGGGAGCCTGTTGAGCCAGCCGTAGTCCCAGTGCTCGTTGATTATGACGTACATACCGCTGTCAAGCGCCCAGTCCGCTACCTGCTTTACCCTCGCGAGGTAATCGCCGTTCACGGTGTATGTGCCGTCGTCCTCCATCATGTTCGACCAGGCGACGGGGATACGGAGCGTTCCGAAGCCCTCTGCGGCGTAGCCCTTAATGATGTCCTCGGTTATCTCAACGCTGCCCCAGGCAGTCTCGTAGTTCTTCACGGCGCCGTTATTTATCCAGTCGCCGCAGGACTCGAAGGTGTTTCCGAGGTTTATACCTATACCCATATCATGCACAAGCTCGGCAGTAGTGATGTCGCGCATCTCGCCGCTGTCTGCGGAAGCTGTAAGCGCACCGAAAGCGCCTGCGGCTATGGTAAGAGATGTAAGCAATGCAGTTATCTTTCTGATTTTCATAGCATTCACTCTCCTTTGTGAATTGTCTCTTTCTTTATATATCTTATAGTATTTTTCCTGTCATTCATGCCGAAGTGCTCCTATCAAAAGGCGCAGCGACACAATTTTACACTATATAGTATAACACATATTCTTCACAATGTCAACACAAAACTCTATTTTTGTATGATATCACAAATATCTAACTCTCTTATAGTTGATTATCCATATATAATTACGCATATAAATATATAAAAAAATACATTTGAAAAACCGGGCTTTTTGTGTTATATTTATAATGTATAAAATTCTGTTAGGAGGAATTTGAATTATGGTAAACATGAAACGTAAGTCAATGGCTGCTCTCTGCGCAGCTGTTCTGACTGTCGGCTGCATGGGCGCTATCCCCGCTTCCGCAGACGATGCCGCTCTCAACAGCTTCGAGGCTACTTCCGAGAACGTCAAGATCCTCGGACGCGGCAAGTATCTCGAGGACAAGGGCGCGCTTTGGTTCGGTCTGACCGACTCGGGCGTTGAGTTCACTTTCACGGGCAAGGAAGTCAACATCGACCTGCTCGCCGACGGCAACGGCGCCAATGACGGTGTTCGTATCAAGACCTACGGCGACGGAGAGTTAAAGAGCGACTTCATGCTCCAGGAAAAGAAGCTCACCTACAATCTGGAGTTCGCCGAGGAAGGTACTCATACCTTTACTCTCTTAAAGGCTTCCGAGTGCGAGAACGGCACTGTCAGGATAGACAGCATCCGCACCGACGCCGAGAGCATAGCTCCCACTCCCGCCAAGGAACGCGCTATCGAGTTCATAGGCGATTCCATCACCTGCGGCTACGGCGTTGACGCCCCCAACGAGAACGAGCATTTCAGCACCAAGACCGAGGACGGCACCAAGACCTACGCATATAAGACCGCGCAGGCGCTCGATATGGATTACAGCATGGTATCCTTCAGCGGCTTCGGTATCATCTCGGGCTATGCCACAAACGGCAAGCGCAATACCACCTCCACCGTTCCCCAGTATTACGACAAGCTGGGCTTCTCCTGGTGGACGGATTTCGATAACGGCGACCCCCAGATGTCGGCTGTTGACTGGGATTTCAATGCCTTTACTCCCGACGTTATCGTTGTGAACCTCGGTACCAATGACAACTCTTACATAAACGGAGTCAAGACCTCTGCCGACAAGCAGGCTGAAAGAGAGGCTTACACCGCAGAGTATAAGGAGTTTATCAAGCTGCTCCGCGAGAAGAACCCCGACGCTTACATTCTCTGCACCCTCGGTATCATGGGTCAGGAACTTTATGACTATATGGCTAAGGCTGTTGACGAGTATGTTTCCGAGACCGGCGATACCAACGTAAGCGCCTTCAAGTTCGATGTTCAGGACATGAACGACGGTCTGGGCGCAGACTGGCACCCTTCCGACACCACCCACACCAAGGCTGCGAATGCGCTGGTCGAGGAGCTGAAGCCCATCATCGAGTCTCTCCCCGAGAAGCCGAAGTATGAGCTTCCCGAGGCTTCCGATGTGTTCATGGTCAGCAATACCCCCACGACCTTGAAGCTCGACTGGGACGATGTTGAAGGCGCCGAGAACTACAGAGTGTTCGTTTGCAGAGATACCGATGAGCTTATCGGCGGGGCATATGAGGCTGGCGAGACTTCCGAGAGCGAGTTCACGGTAGAGGGACTTCTGCCCCACACCGATTACAAGATCAGTGTTGTCGCTGACATAAAGTTCCCCGACGGCAGCGAAGCCGCCGTTACATCTCCTGTTGTGACCTACGGAACTGCCGATGCATATGACATCACCGAGGGCACTATCGTATTCAAGACCTCCAACAAGACCACATACAAGGGCAAGAACACCGCTCCCGCCTTCTATGTATCGTGGAACGGTCAGACCCTCGTAAGGGGCATAGACTACACCGCTTCCGTCAAGAACGGCAAGAACCCCGGCAAGGCTACCCTTATCATCAAGGGCAAGGGCGATTATGAGGGCAAGCTCACCAAGAATTATGTGATCGTTCCCGCTAAGTCTACACAGTACAAGCTCGTGAAGCCCGCCAACGGCGTTCTCAAGGCTTCCTGGAGCAAGTCTGTCGGCGCTTCGGGCTATCAGATCTGGGTAAGCCACAGAAAGGCGTTTGACAAGTGCGTCAAGAAGTACAACATCGCAAGCGGCAGCAAGAACACGGCTACCGTAAAGGGTCTGACCGTTTGCAACCGCTACTATGTAAAGGTTCGTCCTTACGTTACCATCAACGGCAAGCGCTTCTACGGAGCGTTCAGTGCCGTAAGGAACATCAGAGTGTGACGTTATCGGCAGAATTAACGTAACATAACAGACCGCACAGGCGGCTTCGGGTGTATATCCCGAAGCCGCTTTTGTTATTCAACGGGGGATTATGAAATAATCGTGAATAATCGGCGGTATTTATTGAATTGACCGACAAAAGGTGATATAATATAAGCATAATAAGCGGCTATATGCCGCATCGCTCCGAAGGGACGGTCGCCTTATGTCGGTAAAGAAAAAAAAGAAGCTGACGGTGCGGGGTATCCGCAACCGCATGATAATGATATATACTCTCCTGATACTCACCGTGGCGGCGGCGAGCGGCTTTCTGCTGCTGGACAGGCTCAGAAAAGCCGACACCGAGAAGCTCACCGCCCAGTCAAGGGCGCTGGCGCTCAGGACTGCCTCATCGCTCGACTGCTTCTGCGAGAGCGCCGAGGGCGACTGCAACCGCGTGTTTAAAAGCAAAACGGTCATGGATTTCGACCCCGTCAACAAGATATATCCCGATTACGAGAACACCTCTCTCAGAAACACGATCAAGGACGAACTGCTCTCGCTTGCGGCAGGGAAGAATTACAACGACTTTTTCATACTCTACTCCGATCATTCCACCATCGGCAAGGTGTCTAATTCTGCGGATAACGACATTCTCAGGGACAGCGCTCTGCCCTCCGCCATGCTGGGAGACCGCTATGACTTCTGGCAGTTCTCCCCGAGCGGCTCCTCGCGGAAAATGTACTATATGCGCAGGATAAGCGACCACTCCATGTTCATCATGTCTTTCTACATCGAGGAGCTGGACAGGTTCATACTTGCTTCCGATGACAGCCCCGATGCGGCTGTGATACTCACCGACGAAACGGGCGAGATGATACTGACCAATCTGAACTCCGAGGACACAGGTTCAAGGCTGCCCGAGCGGGCTCTCGGAATGTTCACTTCCGAGAACGAAACGGCGATCTCGGAGGAATTCATCGCTTCGACCGTCACCGCAGGCTGCGGCTGGAAGGTGGCTTCGGTAATGGAGCGGGGCTACAGGTACAACGATACCGCCATAGTTGTCGGAGCGGCGGTGGCAGCCGCAGCGGCATTGACGCTGGTAAGCGTGTTCACGGGAATGGTAGGTACGGCGGGACTTGTGCTCGCGGAGATAAACGCTGCCGACAGCGAATTCTACGACCCCATGACAGGAAGGCTCAATGAATACGGGCTCGATGAGAAGATCAGCGAGCTGCTCGAAACTTCTCTTGTGGGCAGCACATACGCCATGATAATGATAGGAATAAAGGACGCCGAGCTGATACTTTCCACTATGTCGGAGGAGTATCGAAGGAACATCTGCTTCAAGCTCATAGACACCGCCGAGGACTTCCTCGGGGAGCGCAGGCTGTTCACGGGACGTATCTCGGGGGACAGGATAGTGCTTCTCGCCGATTTCAGCGAGTTCGATCTGTTCAAGGCACACGATGAGCTGAAAAGGGTATGCTCGGAGCTGTGCGGTAAATTCGAGGGATTCACCGCCGATGAGAGCGGAACTCTGAAGCTGGGTATAGGCATGGGCGTATGCATCTACCCCGACAACGCGGAGGATCACGATACGATGATCGAGCGGTCGGCACTGGCGCTGGAAAAGACTTACCGCGAGGACGGTGCTTCTATGGCGATATACGCTCCCGATGAGAATGAAGACAGCAAGGACGGTGAGGAGGAATGAGAGGTTTACACCGCGGAAAAAGGCTGGTATGCGCACTTTGCGCCGCCGCCGTCGGGATAGCGGCTTCCTCCTGCGGGAAGAACGAGCCCGAAATACAGCATATCCCGATAGAGCTCCCGACCCGCGTTTCGGTGTCATGGTGGGGGAACGAGCTGCGCAGCGACTACACTTTTCAGGGCATAAGGGAATACGAGCAGAAGCATAAGGATATCGACATCGTGCCGAATACGGGGGATTTCACGGGCTATAAGGAAAACCTCGATACCCTCATGAGCTGTGGCAAGGAGCCCGATATCGTCATGATAAACTCCGCCTGGCTGCCGGAGTATTCACCCGAAGGGGAGGGCTTCGCCGACCTGTACGAGTATTCCGATATTTTGAAGCTCTCGAATTTCAGCGAGAAAGAGCTTTCCTACGGCACCATGAACGGCAGGCTGAACGCTCTTCCGATAGCCCTGAACGCCGTGACGTTTTACTACAACAAGGGGCTCCTCGACAGCTACGGCTTGCAGGTGCCGACGACGTGGGAGGACTTTTTCGACTGCGCGAAGGCGATGTCGGCGGACGGTAAATATCCGCTTGTGTCCTCGTACAAGCACTACTGGAAAATGCTCATCGCCCGCGAGGAACAGCTTACGGGCAGGGAGGCTTTCGGCAGCGAGAACTGGTTCACCGAGGAGAACGTGGCTTCCATGTTCGAGTTCTTCAAACGGCTCAGCGACGAGAAAGTCATTCCTCCGAATGAGTACGAAAAATCGGACTTCCTCGATGGGAAGGTAGCCTGTGCGCTGCTATGGGTGTCGGACGGTCAGTTCTACGTTTCGCCCCTCGCCGAGGAGGGCGGGGAGGTGGTCATAGGTGACTACCCCGTGGAGCAGGACTACAAGCGCTACGGCTGGTACCTCAAACCAACGAGTCTTTACGCCATAAGTAAAAACTCCCGCCACCCCAAGGAAGCCGCCGAGTTCCTCGATTACCTGATGAACGACAGCCGCATGGCGGAGCTGCAAGGCACCGAAAAGGGCATACCCCTCTCCCGCTCGGCGCTCGAAACGCTCGGGGGCAGGCAGATGCTGAGCGGTGTCACCTACGAGGCTGCCACCAAGCTCAACGACAGCTCGGACAGCTTCTCGCTCATGCCGCCGCTTTTGGAGGACAATGAGCGTATCAACAGGTTCTTTGAGTATTACGAGCTTTACTACTACGGCAGAATGACCGCTCGTGACGCGGCGGAGATATTCGTTTCCAAGTACCCCTTCAGACCTTCGCTTCGGGGATAGGGTGCTGATATACTGCCCTCTATTGCAAAGTACAACGAAGTTGTGCTTTGCAGGCTGCGCAGCAGCTGCCAAAGCCACTATGTGGCTTTGGCAGAGGGCGTATAACGGAGCGCTTAGCGGCGCATAGCGCCGCCCGCCGTCAAAGACGGCGGATTGCAAATCGTTA
>CACZJT010000072.1 GCA_902781565.1 uncultured Ruminococcus sp. | reverse complement strand
CGCAAAGCGTGTAACAGTATCTCCTTCAGCGTGAAGTCCTGCGGTGGGATCAAGCTGAAACGCCTTCATTTCGGGAACGATATTCACTCCCGCTTCTTCTGCAGCCTTTTTCAGACGGGCTTCACCGATATAGCAGAACGGACACGAATAATCAGACCAATATACGACTTTCATAAGAATACTCCTTTCATGACAAGCAATAATAGAACCTGTTCTATATTAACATTATAACACATCTATGCTATAATGTCAATAGGAAATCGAACGAATTCTATTTTTCTTTTTTGGAGGATATTATGGCTAAAAAGCCTGCGGCAAAAAAGACCTCGGACAAGAAAACTGCAAGCACGAAGTCCACAGCAAAAACAACAGATAAGCCTGCACCGAAAAGGGCAGGCGGTAGAAAAAAGAAAAGCGATACGCCCCCGGCTACGGGCAAATCACAAACATCAACATTATTAAATATAATGTCGAAAAATAAATAGCGAGAAAAAGAGAACGAAAAAGAGCGATTTTGGTAGAAAAAAAGACGGTTTTCGCATTATATGTATCTACCACGAATGCTGATAAAGCCCGTAAATACGGCGTTTGAGCGAATATATAATGGATTTGTTCATATAATCTCATTGACTAAATCAGCAGTATATGTGTATAATATACGATCGCGTATGATGATCTTTGTTTGATATACTGAAACGGGCAGATCGTGGGAGGCTTTAATGAACAGGAGGAATGCACAATGAAAAGAATAATTGCGGGCGTATTAGCATCAGCTCTCATGGCGGCGCCTTTGACAGCGTTCGCCGCGAACCCCATTACCGAATCCACCGAACAGACAGGCGATGTTACGATCTCTGTCGAGATAGCTCCCTCCTATACCGTGACTATCCCCGCCGATACAAAGGTGAAGTACGGTGACACCGAGACAGCTTTCGGCAAGGTGGAGATGAGCAAAGCAAGGTTTGAACCCGGCAAGTGCGTGCTGATAAGTGTAGCAGGGGATTATGCCTTGAAGAACAAGGCTGACGAGACAAAGACCATTCCTTATGATGTGACGGCAAGAATGACCGCCGAGGACGGCGAAACGGTTGAGGGAAGCATCAAAAAATACGGTTTTTACGGTGTTTTCGCGGAGGATTCTGCGGAGCTTACGATACATATTTCCGAAGAGGACTGGAACAAGGCTCCCGCAGGAAGCTACAGCGATGTCCTGACCTTCCATATCGGATATACAGATATTCCGAAAGAGTGATAAGGATCTGATGAGATGAAAAACGCCGCACCCAAGGTATATCGGGTGCGGCGTTTTTGTCTTATTGCGGCAGAATATCTGAGAGAGTTATTTCCGAGTGACATCGAAGCTGCCCAGAAAGCGCACGCCCTCCGTACCGTTGGCGCAGCTTATCTGCTTCTCGGTAATGCCGTCAGGGTCTTCGACCTCGATGATGTAATTGTAGCTCCCGAGACAGCTTCCCTCGGGGCGGGCGTGTATAGCCGTCAGTTCCAACCCCGAATCGTGTATATCCACGATAAGGTCGTCCACCTTGTTTGCGGGGCATTTCGCCGTAAAGACCGCATTGGTGTGAGCGCCCTCGGCTTTGGTCTTTGAAAGTACATAGAATCGGGTCTTGTTCTCCATGCTTATCTGAACGTTTTCCGCAAGGACTTCAAGCCCGTAAAGCTCCGCGGCACCGGGTGCGGCGATAGCCGCATAGGACTTGTCGCCCTTTTCAGCCACGAAGCCTGCGGCGGCGGCGGTGCTGTCCTTTTCCTCGGTAACGGCGTCGGGGAGATTCTCGGAGCGCCATTTCTCGCTTTGGGCTATGCCCTGTGCGTGGGAGCAGACGGTCTTTATGTCGTCAAGCTCTGCCCCCTTCACGCCCATGAGGGTCTGACTGATCGGCAGTACCACCTCGCCGATAACGTAGACCTCCTCCTGCGCTATGAGAGCGTCTATGTAGTTCGTGACCGCGCCGCCTATGGTGTTCTCCTGCGGGATAACGGCGTAGTCGGCGTTCCCTGCGTTAAGCTCCGATATGGCGTCGTCAACGGTCTCCTGCGGGGAAAGCTCGCAGCCCTCGCCGAAAAACAGCTTTGCAGCCTCCTCGGTGTAGGTGCCTGCGGGTCCCAGATAGCTGATCTTCGCATTCTCCTTTATCGAAACGGGCTCGATGACGGGCTTTTCGGTCTCGGCGGTCGTGTCGGCGGTCTCGGTGGTCTGCGCTTCCGATGATGACGCGGCGTTTTCAGTGCTTTCCGCACTTTCCGCTGCGGAGGAAGCCTGTGTGCTTACCGAGTTGTCTTTCTCACCTGTGCTGTCGGAGCCGCAGCCGACCGCTCCCGTTGTGAATATGCATACAGCCGCGGCGATAACTGCGGCTATCTTTGTTCCTGCTTTCATGGTATAATTCTCCTTTGTGTTTCGTTCAGAGATATCCGTACCCCTGCTCGTGCTTTTTGAACTCTCTTTCCTCGCGCAGACATTCGAGTATCAGCGCTATCCCGAGTACGGTGAATATCCCGCCGCCCACGAATAAGTATGCCACATAAACCGTACCCGAGCTGTCCGAGGGGACGTAGAAGACCTCGGGGGAAGCGGGGGAAACGAACATCGTCACCTGCTCGCCCTCGGTGAGCATATCTTTTGTGCTTGCGAGGGAGTAGTCGCTCGTGACCTCGTAGCGCCTGCCGCCGTATTCGTATTCGTACTGCGGGTAACGTTTTATGGTGCTCTTGCCCGTACCCGTGCTTTGCTTTACTTCCCGGTAGCCCGTGAAGGTAGCTGTGATCTTTTCGGTGCATTCCGTGAGCCTTTCGTCCTGCTGCCCGAGCCGCGTAAAGCCGATGATGAACAGTATCACCGCGAAAACGATCATTACTCCCGCGAACAGGTAAAACCTCGTGTTCTTTTTCTGTGGCATGATCTTGCTCCTTTGGGTAAAATAATAGCGATACGGGCGAAAAAGGCTGCGCACGGCAGCCCTTTGCCTCAGTAGATATCCCGTTTCGCCTTTATGCTTCTTCTAAGCTGTATCACGATCACCAGAATGATGCTCGCGGCGAGGAACAGTGGAGTCAGCCAGCGGTTTTTGGTCTTGTCCTCGGCGGTCTTCATGTCTGTCCAGAGGTTCTTCATAAGCTCCGATGCCTCGCCTGAGAGATCGGCGAATACCTCGGTATTCTCCGCGACAAATTGTTCATCGGGGTAGGTGATGGGGTTCTCTTTCACCTCATCGTCGAGCATCTCATACGCCGCGCTGTGTGGGGTAGAGTAGCAGATGTAGTCGATATTTGCGAATGCGATATCGGGCTCGCACATGAAGTTTATGTACATCTCTGCGGCTTCTTTCTGTTTCGCGGAGGTCGGTACGCACATGGCATCAACGAACAGATTCGTGCCGCTCTTCGGAACAGCGAAGGCAAGGGCATCGTTGTCCTCAAGGATAGTCAGCGCGTCGCCCGCGTAGTAGGGAGCGATGAGCGCTTCGTCGCCTCCCATCTTGTCGAACACCTCGTCCATGACGTATGCCTGTACCAGCGGCTTCTGTTCGATCAGCTTTTGTGCCGCGGTTTTCAGCTCATCGGGGTCTTCGCAGTTGAGTGAGCTTCCCTGCATGATCTCGGCGATCGCAAAGGCGTCGCGGGGGTTGTCGAACATGAGTATATCGCCGCTGTAGTCCTCGTTCCAGAGGATATCCCAGTCGATCTCGTCCTCCTCTAAGCCGAGGACTTCCTTATTGTAGATTATACCTACCGTTCCCCATGTGTAGGGCACCGAGTATTCGTCGCCGGGGTCGTATTCCAGTCCCCTGAAGTTTTCCATTATGTACTTGACATTCGGAATGTTCGACAGATCGAGCTTCTGGACCAAGCCCTCCTTGATGAACTTGCTTATCATGTAGTCGGAGGGTATGATAACGTCATAGGACACCGCGCCGTCATGCATTTTGGCGTAAAGCTCTTCGTTGTTCCCGAAGGTGGTGTAGTTCACTTTTATACCCGTAAGCTCCTCGAACTCGCGGTTGACGTCGAGGGTACCTTCCTCGGAACCGTCGCAGATGTATTCGCCCCAGTTGTAAACGTTCAGAGAGATGCCCTCGCCCTCGAATCTCTTGTAGTATTCCTCGTCCTCTATGGTGAGGGTCTCGCTTGCATCTTCTTCCTCCTCGTCTGCATCTTCTGTCTCGGCGGGGGCGGAGGAGGCACAGCCTGCCGAGCCTAAGATCATAACACAGCTCAGAAGGGCAAGTATGACACGTTTGTATGCTTTCATTGTCTATTCCTCCGTTTCTCCATTACGCGGAACATACCGCTCCTTACAAGAAGAGCGATCACAACGACTAAGAACAGGATAGTCGAGAGCGCGTTTATCTCGGGAGATACCTTTCTTCGGGTCATGGAGTATATGGTGATCGGAAGCGTCTGTGTGGTCGGACCCGAGGTGAAGTAGCTCACGACGAAATCATCGAGGGAGTAGGTGAAGGACATGATGAATCCGCTCAGAACGCCCGGAAGTATCTGGGGCATCACGACTTTGCGGAACGCCTTTATGGGACTGCACCCGAGGTCGAGAGCCGCGTCGTAGATGTTGGGGTCCATCTGTGCGAGCTTCGGCATGACGTTCAGCACCACATAAGGCACATCGAAGGTGATGTGGGCTATGAGAAGTGTTGCGAAGCCGAACTCAAAATGCATTCTCGCCGTAAAGAATACGAAAAGGAGCATGAGCGATACGCCCGTTACGATCTCGGGGTTGACAATAGGTATATTGGTGGCTCCGAGAATGAGCTTCTTGGGGAGCTTTCTCATGCGGCTTATGCCCACTGCCGCGAATGTCCCCAGCACCGTCGAGATGATGCTCGCCGCAGCGGATATGATAAGGGTATTGATGAGCGATCTTATGATTATCCTGTTGTTGAACAGCTTTATGTACCAGTCGAAGGTGAAGCCGCTGAACACAGCGCGGCTCTTGGTCTCGTTGAAGGAGAACACTATAAGCACGAATATAGGTACATAGAGGAACAAAAGTACAAGTACCAGAGCTATTTTTCCGAGAGTTTTCATTGGCGTTCCTCCTTACACAAGTACCTGTTCTTCGTTGTCGAAGCTGTTCATCAGCGTCATGATAAGGAGCACGATCACCATGAGCACCAGCGAGATAGCTGCGCCGAGGTGAGGGTTGTAGGCGTTCCCGAGGAACTGCATCTCTATCAGGTCGCCTATGAGCAGATTGGAGCCGCCGCCCAGCATTCTCGATATGATAAAGGTCGATACCGCGGGAACGAACACCATAGTGATACCAAGGGTGATACCAGGTACGCTGAGCGGGAACACGACCTTTGTTATGACCTGCCTTGAATTGCAGCCCAGGTCACCCGCGGCTTCGTAAAGGCTCGGGTCTATCTTCTCCATTACCGAGTAGAGGGGCAGTATCATGAATGGCAGATAGTTGTATACCATTCCCAGTACCACCGCGCCCGAGGTGTTTATCAGTTTGTATGGTCCGATACCTATGAGCCCCAGCACGTGGTTGATGTAGCCGTTGTTCCCGAGAAGGGACATCCATGCGTAAGTTCTGAGCAGGAAGTTCATCCACATGGGGAGCATTATTATCATTACTATGGTCATGCTCCTGTGCTGCTTCAAGCCCGAGAGCAGGAATGCTATCGGGTAGGCTATCACAAGGCATATCACCGTAGCGATGACCGAGAGCCCTACCGACCTGACGAACACATTGGCATACTGTCCCACGTCGGTGATATAATTTAATGTAAAGGTACCGTTGTCATCAGTGAGGGCGAAATATGCCACCATGAGCAGCGGAACGATCATGAATACGCCCATCCACACAAGATAGGGCACAGATAACAGTTTTGTCTTCACGGCTTATATCTCCTTCGTCTTCTTCATGATATGTATATCCGAGGGCTCGATGCGCATACTGACCTGCGTTCCGACGGGCTCATGCTTTGTGGAGTGTATTATCCACTGATACTCGCCGCCGTCAACTATCATCTCATAGTGAACGCCCTTGAACACCACTGTCTTAACAATTCCCGTGAGCTGTCCCTCATCTGTAGAAACGATTTTGATATCCTCGGGACGTAATACAACATCTACAGGTTCATTCGGCGCGAAGCCCTTGTCAACGCACTCTATGCCCCTGCCCGCAAATTCCACGAAGCAGTCTCTTGCCATGATGCCGTCCACGATGTTGCTGTCGCCGATGAAGTCCGCAACAAAGGCGTCCACGGGCTCATTGTAGATATCGGTCGGGGAGCCTATCTGACTGATCTTGCCGCCGTTCATGACAACAACGGTGTCGCTCATGGTGAGGGCTTCCTCCTGATCGTGGGTGACATAAACGAAAGTAAGTTCGAGCTGCTGCTGAATGCGGCGAAGCTCCCGCTGCATTCCCTTGCGGAGTTTAAGGTCTAAAGCTCCGAGGGGCTCATCGAGGAGCAGCACCTTGGGACGGTTGATGAGCGCCCTCGCAATGGCGACGCGCTGCTGCTGACCGCCCGAAAGCCTCGCGACGTTCCTTCGCTCATAGCCGCTCAGGTTCACAAGCTCCAGCATTTCGCCCACGCGCTTCGATATCTCCGCCTTGGGGACGTTCTTTATCCGCAGACCGAAGGCGATGTTCTCAAACACGTTAAGGTGCGGGAACAGCGCGTAGCGCTGGAACACGGTGTTGACGCTGCGCTTGTGGGAGGGGAGAGAATTTATGTTCTCGCCCTCAAAAATGACTTCCCCCGACTTTGGCGTGATGAAGCCGCCTATGACCCTTAGCGTCGTGGTCTTTCCGCAGCCCGAGGGTCCGAGGAGCGTCACGAACTCCTTATCCTTTATGTCAAGGCTTATTTCTTTAAGTATCTTTTCGCCGTCAAATTCAACGACGATATCCTTCAATGAAATGATGTTTTCCATTCGTGAGATCATCTCCCTAATTATAGTATCTTATATATTGTAACATAAAAATGTCCGTTTGTCCATAGTATTTTAATAAATTTTCGCAATTTTTTGAAAATTGCGGGTGATCTTGGTCACGTTTTGTTGTTATCTCCACCCGCAGCCTTATCCCGAAGTCTTTTCCTACCGATATTGAACATCACGAAAGGAACTGTACCGATCAACGTCATGATAATGCTGATACCCAAAAGCATTAAGGTGCCCAAACCTCCGCCGTAGTTCAGCGCGTCGAACTGTATGACCGTATAGAATATCCCTCCGAGCGAGAGATGAAGCGCAAGATGTGCGGGGAATGCTTTCGGATACTTCTGCCACATAAGAGTCAGCGCCGTGTCGAGCAGCAGACCCGCTATGACAAATGCCGTCGCCGCGCCGCCTTTATGTACTCGCATAAATACCTCGTGAGTATCGGTATAGGTCTTAGCCCACTGAACGGAAATGGCGGCATTTCCGATAAGGCGGAGTATCATCGCAGCTCTCATCAGACCCGAGGTCTTATTATTATCGCTCTCCATAGTCATCACCTTGCATAGCCTTAGTTCTCGATCTTCTGCCCGCTCCGCAGACGATAAAGGGTATCAGTCCTGCCGCCCAAAGTATCGGCGCCGTCACGACAGCCCCCAAAGCATTCGCTCCGTACAGGTTCATCAGATCGACAAGAAGCCCGATAAACGCAAGCCCGTACAGCAGGATATACAGCCAGACATGAATTGTGTGGAAGCTCTTGTTTTTCAGCCACAGGACTGTCAGCAGGGTGTCTGCGAAGATCCCTCCGACGATCATTGGGAGCTGTCCTCCGCCCCTGCTTATCCTGTAAAGGTTATCCGTCATGTCGGAATAGCTCAAAGCCGTCCATAGTGCTATGAGAGCGTTCCCGATAAGCTTTAAGATAACGGCGGCTTTGATCGTAAGCTCCCCGCGCCGCAGCTTATTTTCGTTCATGACCTCACCCCTTTACGGGACAGTAGCCCGCGAGCCGGATAATCTCCTGCCCCTCGTCCGAGAGCATATAGTCCCGCACCCTGCGGTAAACGCTGTCCTGCGGCTCGTCGCCGCGTATGACCGCGTAATAAGCCGCCGTGAAAGGATAGCTCCCGGTCACAAGATTCTCGTTTTCGGGGGAGATGCCGTCAATGTTTATGACCTTGATGTCCGGATTCTTGTACAGATTGTTGATGTAGTAATAGTAGGTGTAGCCTATCGCCGCCGATTCGTTCTCGTACTCCGCAACGCTCTCCACCAGTGCGCCCATCTCGGCGGAAACAAAGGCTATGGGCGCCTCCGCCATAGGCTCGCCCTGCATGACGAGCTCTTCCATAGCGGTCTGACTTCCCGAGTTCTTTGTGCGCTGAAAGGCGCGTATTATCTCGTCCCTGCCGCCGACGTCCTTCCAGTTGGTGATCTTCCCGCTGTAGATGTCCTTTATCTGCTGCACTGTAAGGCTGTCCACGGGGTTGTCCTTATGGGTGATGAAAACAAATCCGTCGAGGGCTATGGGCTCTGCTTCGAGGGTGACTCTCTGACTTTTGGCGGTATTGTATTCGTCCTCCGAGGGGGGAGTTGCGAACACAAGGCGCACAGGCTTTTCTATGTTATCCCATTTCTTATTAATTTCGTCGTAAGCTTCTATGCGGTTACTTCTGCCGAAGATCAGATTTTCATACGCCGTACCCGTGGTGTTGTGGCTTACATACGAATGAATGTTTTTCTTGTCGTAGTAGTGAAGAGTGTCCGAAGCCCCGCAGAACTGCCGCGCCAGCTCCGCCGTAATGGGAATGGTCGCGGTCGAGCCGTCTATCCCCGCGAAGTCCTCGCGGAGGAGCAGCTTCTCCGAAGCGATCTGCCGCCAGTCAGCAGGGCGGGTCAGCATGACGTTCACATTGTCGTTCTGAGATGAGTGCATGGTGGGGTCGGCGCCCAGCCTGTCGGCTTCCTTGCCGACCATGCTCCTGTCGGTGCCGAGATATTTATACGCCGCGAACCCGCTGCTCCCGACGATAACGGCGATGAGTGCCGCGATGACGGCGGTGGAAACGCTTATCTTTTTCATGTCCTTGTTCCTCGCTTTCGGTGGTCGTTGATTCTTCGGCAATAAAATAATTGGCATATCCTATCCGTATTTGCAGGGCGGGGCTTGCTCCCGCCATTCGTCCGCCAAATTGTTTATTGCCGCATCAATAAGTATAATTATATCATATTACGGCTCCGAGTGCAAGACCTTTCCGTATCATATCACGGGATCGAGATCGTGATTGACTATCCGCCGAAAATATGCTATAATAAAAACAGACCCGTACAGAAGGGGACAGCATATGTAAATGAGGGTGAAAAAATGTATAGATACATAGTTTTTGACGTGGAAACGCCTAACAGATACAATAACAGAATGAGTGCTATAGGTATAGCCGTTGTCGAGAACGGTGCGGTCACGGAGGAGTTTTTTTCCTACGTTGACCCCGAGACTTTCTTTTCCCGCTTCAACACGGAGCTTACGGGCATAGACAAAAGCACCGTTGCGGGTGCGCCTAATTTTCCCAAGCTCTGGGAGAGGATCGAGCCTCTCATGTCATCGGGCATACTCGCCGCGCACAATGCGGTATTCGATCTCGGCGTGCTGAAAAAATGCCTGCAAGCATACGGCATAGAATGGAGACCGACGGTAAAATACTGCTGCACCGTACAGATGGGCAGGCGGCTACTGAAAGGCGTGTCCCATAAATTGGACAGTATGTGTGAATACTACAAAATACCCCTCGATCATCACAAGGCTGACAGCGACAGCCGCGCCTGCGCCGAGATACTTCTTCGGTACTTGAAGGACGGCGCCGAGGAAAAAGACCATATCAGGACTTTCAAGCTGGGCTGATATCCCATACATTCAGCAAAAAAGCAGCACCCGCCATAATAGCGAGTGCTGCTTTGTCATATCTGTAGCTCTGTATATCAGTCGGGGTTGGCTTCTTTGTAATACTAATTCCTAAAAGGTTAGTATTACAAGTATATTATCGCTTCTGCATAATGATTATATAGCAGATCGTCGGTTTTGTCAAGCGGGCATTTGTAAACGTGTGGGTAATAAGCCGTGTTTGACTTTCGGTGAATGATGTGCTATAATTATAACATCTCAAAGCACACGGAGGGAAAGCTTATGGAAAAGGATAAAGCCCCGAAGGAGAGCGGGTTCAAAAAAGCGCTCCTGTTCTCGCCGATAGTTCTGTCGGTGGTCTTTGCGGTAGTTTTCGGCTTCGCGCTGAAAAGCCACATACATAAGATGAACAGCTGCACAGGCACCATAGTCGGGACGGTCACGAACTACACCTCCTCCACGACCTACAAAAAAGGCAGGACCCACTCCAAAGCCTCGGCGGATATCGTCGTAAAAGGCGACGGGGTCTTTCCCTCGCAGACTATCCACACTACGAGCCTTTACTACGCCAAGCAGAAGGAGGTCACGATACTCTACGACCCCAACGACCCCGATACCTACTTTTTCGACGGCGAGCAGAAGGATTCACTCACGCTTGTGATACTCTTTGCCGTGCTGTCGGCGGGAGAAGCCGCATTCGCGCGGTTCTTGTTCAAATATCGGGAAAAGCCGAAACAAGATATGTAGATAAGCAAAAACGGCACACGGAAGATCTGACTTCTCCGTGTGCCGAAAGTATTGTCCCCGAGCGGCTATCTCCGCCTTCTGTCTTTCCCCTTCCCGCGGTAGTAGGCTGACTTGTCCTCGTACATGAACTTGTCCGCTTTCTGATACAGCCCCTCGGGAGTCAGGTCTTCATACTCCGAACGGCAGGCAACGCCCACCGAAAGATAGACCTCGTTAATGCGCTCGCCCTTATGCTTCGCGGCGGCGCTCTTCATGCGGCTCACCTTATCGCTTATCTCCTCGCGGCTCCCGTGGGCAAGCACCGCGAATTCGTCGCCGCTCATTCTCGCCACCACCACATCTTTCAGCGTGAGGGTATTCAAAATGTTGCGTAGCTTGTCCATACAGCACCTGCCCGTCGGAATATGTGAGACCGCTTAACTTACGCATTAAAAACTCCGTATAATTACAGTATAACGCTTTTTCCCATATTTGTCAACATGATAATACTGATTTTCACGGAAATCAATTTCTGTCAACAATTTGTAACAAATCACGTTCATCGATCAGGCAATCAAGCATAATATTGGAAATTGGTCTCTCAGAACCTGTTTT
>CACZJT010000071.1 GCA_902781565.1 uncultured Ruminococcus sp. | reverse complement strand
CCCCGAAAACAATGTGATCCTCACACGGACGGAATCTCTTACAATGGGCAAGCCCTCTGCACCGAAGTTTGCGAGAAATAAAAATATCCTCGTTATCGGCGGTTCAGGCTCAGGTAAGACACGATTTTTCGTCAAGCCGAACCTGATGCAGATGCACTCCTCCTATGTAGTGACCGATCCGAAGGGTACGGTGCTTGTGGAATGCGGAAAAATGCTTGAACGGGGCCGCCCGAAACGAGTTGACGGAAAAGTTGTGTACGAGGAGGGCAAGGAAGTGCTGAAAGGCCTCGACCTCGATATTTTCCGCGGACACAAGATAGCGATAGTCGGTGCAACGGGCTCGGGCAAGACCACCATAGTCAACCTCCTGACCCGCTTCTACGAGCCCGACAGCGGCACCATAACCGTTGACGGCACAGATATCCGCGATATACGCAAGGACGAGCTGCGCCGCTCCATAGCCATAGTATTGCAGGACACGGTGCTGTTCTCGGGGACGATAGAGGAGAATATCCGATACGGCAGAGAAGACGCGGACGAGGATTCGGTGAAGCGTGCCGCCCGCCATGCCAATGCCGACGAGTTCATAAGACACCTTCCCGAGGGCTACGATACACGGCTGACGGAGGGCGGGGCGAACCTCTCGCAGGGTCAGCGCCAGCTCCTCACCATAGCCCGCGCGGTGCTCGCAGACCCAAAGATACTCATTCTCGATGAAGCCACATCGAGCGTTGACACCCGCACCGAGATGCACATTCAGTCCGCTATGGTGGCGCTCATGAAGAACCGCACCTCGCTGATAATAGCCCACCGCCTTTCGACTATACGCGATGCGGACGTGATAGCTGTCATAAACGGCGGACGTGTCACTGAGCTGGGCAGGCACGAGGAGCTTATCGAAAAGCGCGGCTGCTACTACGAGCTCTACCGCACCCAGTTTGCGGGGAACAAGACCTGATACTAATCCCTAAAAGAACAGCAGACAAATCTCGGCACTGACGGCTCATCACTCGTTGTCAAGCTCCATTGCAGGGCTTAAAACAGCAGCTTCCCCGCAGACTTCGCTCTGCGGGGTTATTTTTGCGCAAAAAAACAGCCCCGCCGAAAGCGGAGCTGTGATATGCGTTATCTGAAGAGCAGGTCACGCACCGTACTTCGCGGTGTTTACCTTGATGCCAACGCCCATAGTGGACGCAACAACGATGCTCTTGAGGTACTGACCCTTAGCGGCAGCAGGCTTAGCCTTAACGATAGCCTCAACGAGGGTGTTGAAGTTCTCCTCGAGCTTGTCCTTGCCGAAGGAAGCCTTGCCGATGGGGCAGTGGATGATGTTGGTCTTGTCAAGACGATACTCTATCTTACCTGCCTTAGCGTCGGTAACAGCCTTGGCAACGTCGGGAGTAACGGTACCCGCCTTGGGGTTAGGCATAAGTCCGCGGGGTCCTAAGATCTTACCCAGACGTCCCACAACGCCCATCATGTCGGGGGAAGCTATAACTACGTCGAAATCCATCCAGCCTTCCTTGGCTATCTTGTCAACGTAATCCATGCCGCCGTAGTACTCAGCGCCTGCTTCCTTTGCGGCGTCGTACTTGTCCTCCTTGCAGAAAACAAGGACTCTTACCTTCTTGCCCGTGCCGTTGGGAAGTACAACAGCGCCTCTTACCTGCTGGTCTGCGTGACGGGAGTCAACGCCCAGACGGATATGAGCCTCGATAGTTTCGTCAAACTTAGCCTTAGCGTTAGCCGCCGCGAGGTCGAGAGCCTCGGAAGCGTCATAGAGCTTAGCTCTGTCAACAGCCTTTGCGCTGTCAACATATTTCTTTCCGTGTTTCATTATTATCCTCCTTAAAAGTGGTCATGACGGAAGTCAGCCCATGCTGATCCTCCCACCCGAGAAACGCTTTCTGCCGTTTCTCTCTCTGCTTTAGTCCTCTACTACAACGCCCATAGAGCGGCAGGTGCCTGCGATCATGCTCATAGCTGCCTCTACGCTGCCTGCGTTGAGGTCGGGCATCTTCTGCTCTGCGATAGCACGAACCTGATCCTTCTTGATCGTAGCTACCTTCTTCTTGTTGGGCTCGCCCGAAGCGGTCTCGAGCTTGCAAGCCTTCTTGATGAGGACTGCGGCAGGCGGAGTCTTGGTTATAAAGGTGAAAGAACGGTCTGCGTAAACAGTGATAACAACAGGGATTATAAGACCCATATCGTTCTTTGTTCTCTCATTGAAGTCCTTTGTGAATGCCATGATATTAACGCCGTGCTGACCGAGTGCAGGGCCAACAGGGGGTGCAGGAGTCGCCTTTCCTGCGGGGATCTGAAGCTTTATCAAGCCTACTACTTTCTGTGCCATTTGTTTCGCACCTCCAAAAAATTGTGGTAAGGCGAGCCGTCATGCTGCGTCTGCCGCGGCTCTCCCACTTGTGACGCTCACGCGCTCACGCGGAGCTTGGATCCTTAAAATCAGCCCTCCGCAACTACCTGTGTTACAGGGAGTGAAACGGGGGTCTCTCTTCCGAACATCGTGACTACTACCTCGACGGTCTGGGTCTCAAGGTCGATGCTCTCGACCCTGCCCGAGAAGCCCTCGAAGGAGCCTGTGGTAACGGTAACGCTGTCGCCGACCTTGAAATCGACCTCGAGCGCCGCTTCCGTGGTCTCCACGCCCAGCGCCTCGACCTCCTTATCGGAGAGGGGAACGGGCTCTGTGGGAGTTCCGACGAATCCCGTAACGCCTCTGGTATTCCTTACGATATACCAGGTGTCGTCGGTCATTACCATCTTTATCATCACGTAGCTCGGAAAGCGTTTTCTTTCAGCCTCGACCTTCTTCGAGTCCTTTACCTCGGTGTAATTCTCCATAGGTATCCTGATCTCTCTGATAAGATCGTGGAGCTTGCGGTTCTCTACTACCTTTTCAATATTCTGCTTTACCTTGTTCTCGTAGCCGGAATAGGTGTGGATAACGTACCATTTTGCACTGTCTGCCATCTGTATGCTCCCTTCAAAATATTGACGAGTATCTTTCGCTTATGCTCCGATACCGAGCAGCGCGTTCACCGCGACTGCCAGCAGGCTGTCGATCCCGAAAAGTCCGAGACCGCACACGGCGATGACCGTAAGAACAACGCCCGTGTTGTTGATGACCTTTTCCTTGCTCGGCCATACTACCTTCTTGATCTCCGACCTGAGATCGCGGAAGTATTTCTTTATGCCGCCCTGTTTCTTGGCGTCCTTGGTCTTGGCTGCCTTCTTGGTCTCGTTCTTTGCGGACTTATCCTTTGCGGGCTTAGCCTTTTCCTTCTCGGGCTTGGCGTTCTTGTCGAGCTTGGTCTTGGAGTCAGCTTTTTTCGCCATCTAAAAAGCTCCTCCTTACTTGGTTTCCTTGTGAACAGTGTGCTTCTTGCAGAACCTGCAATACTTGTTCATTTCAAGTCTGTCGGGGTCGTTCTTCTTGTTTTTCTTAGTGTTGTAGTTTCTCTGCTTGCACTCTGTGCAGGCGAGGGTGATCTTAACTCTCATGTTCGGCACCTCCTGATAGAATTTACATCACGTCCGCGCGGGACGTATGCGGTCTGCCTCCCTCATGCGGCTGTACGGCGACCCGTGCTGCACAACCACTCGGGTAACTTCTGTCTGCTCCGTAAAAAACGGCGCAAAAAAATATACCCCATAAAGAGGTATATTTATTATAGCATATTTTTCAGCGCTTGTCAAGGGCGTTTATGAACGTTTAGTAAATTTTTGCCGACCGTCAAGCCTTCTTCAGAGCCTTATGAGCTTTTCGATGATGACCTCCGTGCTGTCCGACCTTATCCATACCTTGACATCATCGGCGAGGTTGGCTATTATGGACTTCTCCAGCACGTCCCGCTCGTCGTCGGAGCCGCCCGCGTCCCTGGTCATGCTCCTGCGGTACTTGTCGAGCGACCAGAGCTGTTCCTCGGCGCTCGCGCCCGCAGACCCTTTACCGAAGCGCTCGTTCGCATTCAGGAGAGCGGCAAGCTGTGATCTGTCGTCGGAGTACCTGCTGTTCATGCGGAAAAGCTCCCGTATCATGCCGAGCATTCCCTCGGAGTTCTCGTTTTTGCCCTCGGTGGCTATTGAGAGCAGGCGGCTCTCCTGCGAGGTGTCGTTTACGTTCTGTGCCGAAAGGCTTATGCGGCAGAGGAGCCCGCCCTCGGCGGGGGAGTCCTCGAGCCACAGTATGCCGAGAAAGCCGTCCATTATCCCGTGGACAAGGCTTATCAGCTCCTCGGTCAGGAGTCTTATGTGTGCGGCGTTTTTGCCCGTAATGCCGTTTATCCTGTTGAAATAGTCCGCAGCCGAGACTGCGTTTTTCTTTCCGTTCAGCTCACTGTTTATGCGAACGATCTCGGTCTTCATATGCTGTCCCTCCCGATGTTCCGCGCGGAGCCGTCAGCTCAGCGCGTTGTTTATCGCCGATACCAGCGCTCTCACGCCCGAAACGATGATGTCGGAATGTCTGCCCGCGCCCCAGTAGGTCTTGCCGTTCATGACTACCGAGATGTAGCTGACAGCCTCACTGTTGGAATGGCGTTCGAGGGCGTGTTCCTCGTATGTTTCGAGGGTGAAGTCTATTTTCAGCATAGCTTTGAGGGCGTTCGCCACGCCGTTCAGACGTCCGTTTCCGTTCGCCTCGCAGCTCGTGCGGGTATTGTCCGCCTTGTTCACGGCGGTGATCTTCGCGGTGATGGTGCCGTCCTCGTTCTGGACGTAGTGCGCCTGCGTCACCTCGCAGGGAGCGGTCTTGTTGAGGTATCTCGCCTTGAAGATGTCGTATATCTCCGCGGGCTGGAGCTCCGCGTGCTTGTGGTCGGAAACGCTCTTGACCGCGTAGCCGAAGTCCTCCGCCATTTTCTTGGGGAGTGTGTAGCCGTACTGCTTTTGCAGCAGGAAGCCTATGCCGCCCTTGCCCGACTGGGAGTTTATGCGGATAACGTCGCCGTCGTACTCTCTGCCGACGTCGTGGGGGTCGATCGGCAGATAGGGGACTGTCCACTGATGTAAATTCTTTTCCTCGCGCCACTTCATGCCCTTTGCGATAGCGTCCTGGTGTGAGCCCGAGAACGCCGCGAACACCAGCTCACCTGCGTAGGGGCTGCGCATATTGACGTTCATGCGTGTAACGCGCTCGTATACCTCCACCAGCGAAGGCATATCCGAGAAGTCGAGCTTGGGGTCTACGCCGTGGGTGAACATATTCAGAGCGAGGGTCACGATGTCAACGTTGCCCGTGCGCTCGCCATTGCCGAAGCAGGTGCCCTCGATACGGTCCGCACCTGCCAGCAGTCCCAGCTCCGAATCCGCCACGCCGCAGCCGCGGTCGTTGTGGGGGTGCAGGGACACTATGACGTTCTCGCGGCAGTTCAGGTGTTTGCACATATACTCGATCTGCTGTGCGTAAACGTGGGGCAGGGACATCTCTACGGTTACGGGCAGGTTCATGATGACGGGCTGCTCGGGCGTGGGCTGCCATACGTCTATGACCGCGTTGCATATCTCCAGCGCGAACTCGGGCTCCGTCCCCGTGAAGCTCTCGGGGCTGTACTCGAAGATGACGTTGTTCATGCCCATCTCGTCGCGGTACTTCTTGCAGAGCTTAGCGCCCGATACCGCGATCTCGATTATCTCCTCCTTGGACTTGCGGAACACCTGCTCACGCTGTGCCACGGAGGTGGAGTTGTAGAGGTGGACTATGGCGTTATCGCAGCCCTTTATCGCCTCGAAGGTCTTTTTGATGATATGTTCGCGGGACTGTGTGAGCACCTGTATGCGCACGTCCTTGGGTATCATGTTGTTCTCGATGAGCGTGCGGCAGAACTCGTACTCTGTCTCGCTGGCGGCTGGGAAGCCTATCTCTATCTCCTTGAAGCCTATCTCCAGCAGCTTCTTGTAGAATTCGAGCTTTTCGTCAAGGCTCATGGGTATGATGAGAGCCTGGTTCCCGTCGCGGAGATCGACGGAGCACCAGGACGGCGCGTGGTCGATGTATTCCTTCTTAGCCCAGTCAAGGCACTCCTCGGGCGGCATATAGTAGCCGCGCTTGTACTTGTCAGCGTTTTTCATGTTAGCCATTTTCGTTTCCTCCATATATTATACATTATTAACACTGTTGTAAGAACGTCACACAAATTCGATCTTCAGCTTTTTGTCCATAGCCTCTGCGAGCCTTTGCAGCGTGCGGAGAGAGGGATTTGCATTGCCGTTTTCGAGCTTGCTTATATCCCCCTGTGCGATACCCGACCGCTGTGAAAGCTCCTTCTGCGTCAGACCTTTTTCGTTACGGGCGTTTATCATTGCCTTCATGATGGTGTATTCGGGTTCGAGGGCTTCCCATTCCTTGCGGAATCCTTCGTTTTCAAGCTGTTCGTCCAAATATCTCTGAAAATCGTCTTTCATGTTAATTCTCCTTTCTTGACAAATAGTCGTTTCTGTAACGTTTAGCTTTTTCGATTTCGTTTCTTGGAGTTTTTTGTGTCTTCTTGATGAACCCGTTTGTGAGTACGATCTTTTTTCCGACAACGAAAAAATATAACACTCTTGAAATATCCGACCCGATCTTAGCGCGTAATTCAAAGATCCCGTCCTCTAATTCTTCCGAGTAAGGCATTCTTGCAAGATTTCCCTTTTCTCTGACTATCCTTATCGACAAGAGCATTTTTGCTCTCATTTTATCATTTAGACTGTCTAAAAAATCTTTAACGGGGACCTCACCTTGTTCGGTTGTATAGAAAACTATTTCAAATTCCTGCATACGTGATCTCTCCAAAGGAATATAGGATATATCCTATATTTATATTATACACCATATTATTCGTTTTGTCAAGTGCCTGTAAAGCCGACACGAGAGATATTTGAGATACGTCCGCTCGCTCGCTCACTACCTCACCACATACTCCCTGACAGCAGGCTTGTTCTCGCCGTCGTCGGCTAAGATGACCGCCTTGTCCTCCTCGATAAGGCGGCGGAGTATGCCGTTTAAAAGCTCCTCGCACTCGTCGTAATTATCCGACCCGAAAAGGCAGGTCCAGGCGGGCTCACTGCCCGGGGAAACGTGCTTGACGGCGCGGAGCTCGTAGCTTACCGCGTCGGAATACTCGCAGGGCTTTCCCTCCTTGTCGAACCGCTCTATGCGAAGCTCGTCGAACTTGGAAAGGTCGATCATCATGCTCCGGTACCAGGAATAAACATACACCCAAAACACCCCCTCGAAACCGAATTAGGAATTATGAATTATGAATTCGGAATTAAAGGTATCCGCTCCGCGGATACTATTATAATATAATGTGTATAATATAACGTGAGCGAAGCGAACTCCGTCAATTCCGAATTCAAAATTCCGCATTCCGAATTATAAAAGGCTCGTCCCCAAAACAAGGAGACGAGCCGAAACGCCCGTGTTACCACTCCGATTCATGCACAGCTCACGCCATGCACCTTGACGGCACTCAGATAAGTGTCTGCTCTGTAACGGGAGCTGCCGTATGCGGCTACTGTAGGCGTGACGAAAGGTCACACGCGGTTCGCCGCATCTGCTCGGGGAGGAGTTATTGACGCAGTCCGTGTACCGCCTTGCACCGAACGGCGGCTCTCTGTGACAGGGGAGGTGCGTTTTTGTTCCCTTCATCGCATTTTACGTGATAGATATAATATATATTCATTATAACCCATATGCTCCGCGATGTCAAGGGTCTTTACAGTTTATTAAGATATTTCGCAGAAAATAGTGATAAGTTTTCAAAAACTTGTAATCGGTTCGTGATACCCTGTATAGGGGAACGTTGTATATTGACAAATCAACGAATGTGTGATATATTTTTTAACATAGGGTAAAGAGGGAGTGAAACTCCCGAAAACAAAGGAACAAAGACCTATTCATAATCAAAGGAGGACAATATCATGAATGCATTTAAGAAAGCTGCTGCTGCGCTTTGCGCGGTGATGCTTGCGGCGGGTGCCGTGGGCTGCGGAAACACAGATGATACACCTGCGGCGGAGGGTACGACCGCTCCCGCAGAAACTCAGGCTGCCGAGACTACAGCAGGGGTGAAGGAAGAGCCCGAGACCGAGGAGGAGCCCGAGAGCGAAGCGGAAGCCGAGACCGAGGTAAAGACCGAGGAGAAGGCTGTTGAAACATCAGCCGAGAAGGAGCTTTCCGTGTCGAAGGCTGCGGATAAGGTCTCCGCTATGCTGGAGGAGGTAACTCAGGCTGCGAACGGCGAGCTGGAGGGCGGCTACAATGCTTCCATGACCTTCACTCCCGGTGCGGATATCGTGGCGGAAATGCCCGGGCTGAAAACTATTTCCATGACTGTGGACGCCAAGATGAAGGATAAGCTCATGGGCGCGGATTATGCTTTCTCGTATGACAGCAAGCCGCTAATCTCCATGCAGATGGTGCTTGACTCGGACAAGGAGACAGGCTACTTTACCGTTCCCGACCTTTCCGAGGGCGTGCTGACGGCTTCGGCGGCGGACGTTCAGGGACTTGTCGAGCAGAATCTGAATGCTCCGATAAATCCCATCGCGGGAACGGAGAGCGGCGAAGCTATGGTGAAAGCTCCGAAGCCCGATCTTGAAGCTATCAAGAACATAGACTACGAGGCTCTTATCAAGGACATAGCGAGCTATGCCGATACATTCATGGAGAACTTCCCTGCGCCCGAGGACGGCGGGGATTATACCCTCGATTCGGAGGGCGTGAGCTTTGATCTGAAAGTCAAGAGCTACACCGTAACTCCCGAGGATCAGCAGAAGATCACCGACGCCCTGACCGAGAAGCTCAAAGCGGACGATCAGCTCAAAGGTCTGTTCACTGCCTGCGGAATGACCGAGGAGCAGTTCGAGGAAATGTGGGCGAATGTCGGCGCGGGAAGCACCGAGGGCGAGACCGTCAAGTTCGACCTGTACTATTATAATGATGAAGCTGTCGGCATTGAGTTCAAGGAAGCGGGCGGCGTGACGGGTCATGCGTTCTGCGTTTCCGATGAGGAGCATTTGCTGATAGACTCCGACCTCGCAACGGACACCACGACTGCGGAGTGCAAGGGTCTGCTGACTCACGAGAACGACGTTATCGACGGCGATATCACATTAAAGGTAGACGACGGGAACGGCGTTGTGAACGGCGTTATCGAGTACAACAGCATCAAAGCCACCGAGGACGAGGTGAACGGCGAAGTCGTTATGACCGTTACGGTGGACGGCGAGGAGCTTTCAAAGATCACCATGAACATGGACGCAAATGCTGACACCGCGAAGATGAACATGGCGATGATCACCAAGGGCAAGGACTTAGGCACCTTCGACATGAATGTTCAGAAGACCGACGCTTCGGACGTGAAGATACCCGAGGGCAAGGCTTACAAGATGACGGACGAGAACGAGATGAAGGCGTACCTGGAGAGCTGCGATATTGAGAGCTTCAAGGCGAACGTCAAGGACGCGCTGGGCGAGGAGCTTTTTGCGAAGCTGTTCCCCGAGCGTAACGGCGCGGAAAGCGCGATGATGAGCGGCACAGCGGCGGCTCCCGAGGGCACTGTATGACCCTGCGGGCAGGCGTTCCGATATAGCGTGACAGGCGGCAGGCAGGCACAGGATATGGTATGTGCCTGCCTGTTTCGGGTCAATTTGTCCGCAAATTTACCTAATTGAATAATTATAAATGTTGAAAATTAGGCAAAGTGACGATAAAATGTATACTTAACTTGTGCATTTAACTGATTTTACGGTTAAAAAAATGAACTAATCGCAAAACGCTTGACAAGCGAGGAAAAATAATGTATAATATGTATTAAGATAAGTTGTAAATGCCGCAGGAAAGGGCGCATTTCAGAGTTATGAAAAGGGTGATCGGCTGCCTGACAAAAGCCGAAATACAGCATAAGAAAGGAAAATGATTATGAAAGCTAACACGAATACAAAGGCAAACAACAAGAAAAAGCTGATACCCGCCGCGGGCGCTCTTATGATCTCGGCGGCTATGCTCGGAACTTCGACTTTACTTGTTGATACCAAAGAGTTGATGGATTAAGCTCTTTTCTCATTCGATTTTTAACGTAGAGTTATGATAGGTGATTAGCTTACCGCAAGCTAAAATACTTATAAGAAAGGAAAATGATTATGAAAGCTAATATAAACACTAAGAAGAAGTCTTCCACAAGGAAGAAGCTCATACCCGCTGCCGGATCGTTACTTATTTCGGCTGCCATGCTCTCGACAAGTACGTATGCATGGTTCACGATGAGCAGAGAGGTTGAAGTTACTGGAATTAAGATGACAGCTTCAGTCCCTGAAAACTTAGAAATCTCTCTTGGCGAAGGAACTGTAGACAGTACCAAAACACAGCTTACAGAACTTAATACCGCTACAAACGCTACTAAAATAAAAGCACCATCAAATACTGGGTCAACTGATGATTTGGACTGGACGAATTCTGTTGATGTTTCCTCGTATTATGATTTTGGTTATCTTGTTCCAGCATCATCAGTCAATGGTACAGATCTATGGTATACAGAAGATGCCAATGATGCAGGTAGATCAGTGGACATTAATGCTTCATTTGCACAGGCAGACACGGGTACTCCTACAAAAATGACTTCTTTTGATGTTATTACTAAAGATACTCATGCTGCAAACTATGCTGAAGGTGTAACAAAGGGTTATTATATTGATATACCTGTTTGGTTTAGAACCAGTTCGACAAATGACATCAATCTTGGTGTTGTTGCCACAATTACCACAGGAAGAAACGATACAAATGGTAATGAAAATGGTGCTGTAACTGGCGAAGGCGATCTTTATAAGGCCGCTCGTGTAGCAATTCTTGATGCAGATGGTGCAGTAAATTCTGTTTCTGCTGGTGCGAATAAGGTAATCTATGGAAATGGAATTTACACCTCAGATAATATTGCAAATGCATATTATAACAGGTATAACGCTGCACAGTGTGGTGGAACAGCTGTTGCAACTCCTCAAGCTGTAAAAGCTGCTGTAGCATTGAATGGTGTACCTACAACCGGAACTACAATTGGAAGCGATATTACTAATGCAAATTCGGTATATGGTCAGGCCACATTCCTTACTCAAGCCACTCAAAATGATTCTACAAAAGAATGGACTGGTGATGCGGTAGTGACTGTAACTGGTTCAGACACTGCCAATTATGGAGCTTCTGTAGAGAAGACAATCCGTGTATGGCTTGAAGGTGAAGATAAGAATTGTTGGAACCCGAATGCAAATCAGTCATTTACTATTGATCTAAGATTTGTAAGACTCGGAACCGTTCCGGGCGTGACTGATGCAAATAATGCTCCTCAGCAGGGTGGACAGGGTGGCTAAAATCCGTAACTCCCACACCGAACACCCCACAACCTAACTAACCCCCTCCCCCTCCCCCGCGGAGGGGGATTATTATATACCGAAAAATAACCCCGTCAGACAATGCCTGACGGGGTGTGCAAACTAAGTTAGTTGTTTACTATAAGAATTTGTTATGGGG
>CACZJT010000070.1 GCA_902781565.1 uncultured Ruminococcus sp. | reverse complement strand
GCTCTGCCCCCACGCGCTTCGCGCTCCCCTGCCTAAGGGCTCCTCGCCCTTAGGAATCCTCGCCAGCCTCGCGCGGCTGGACCCGCTGTCTGTGCTACATAGTGCCGCTTTCTTAATTTGTGCTTGCGGTAATTTCCCACTTTCTAAATCATGCGGAGCGAAGCGTCCGCATAAACGTCCGCCGCAGGCGGACACCTTCAATTCCGCATTCCGAATTCCGCATTCCGAATTATCTCTGCTCCCATTTCGCGCAGAGGTTGTTGAGCGTGTCCGTCATCGCGGCAAGCTCCTTGTTGCTAAGCCCCGAGGACTGCTTTATCAGCGCCGAGAGCCTGTCGGCGGCGGCTTTCAGGCGTACATACGGCGTGCTCTCACGCTCCGCTCTTACGGCGGCAACGGGCTTGGCGTTCTTGAACTCGCCCGTGATGAGATCGAGCTCCGCACCACTGAACGGACACTCGGCTTTGATGTTCAGCTCGCTGTTAAGGTGCGCCGTGTACTCCTCCGCACAGCTCGCCTCACCGTGTATCACAAAGGCGGAACGTATGCCGTTTATCGCCGTTACCCAGCGGTCGAGACCGTTCTTGTCCGCGTGTCCGCTAAGCCCCGGGAGTTGCATTATCGTGGCACCTACTGCGATGTCCTCGCCGAAGAGCTTGACGTTCCGCGCACCCTCCACCAGCTTGCGCCCCAGTGTCCCCACAGCCTGATAGCCCACGAAAAGTATCAGCGATTCCCGCCGCCAGAGGTTGTGTTTCAGGTGGTGCTTTATCCGTCCCGCTTCGCACATACCGCTCGCGGAGATGATTACCTTCGGGGTCTTGTCGAAGTTTATCATGCGTGACTCGTCGCTCGTGACGGCTATTTTCAGCCCGGGGAATGATATGGGGTTCACGCCGTTTCTCACGAAGCGCAGGGCTTCCTCATCGTAGCAGGAATCCTCGTTCTTGTTGAATATGGCGGTGGCGTCTATCGCAAGGGGCGAATCCACGTAGACCGTGAAATCGGGTATGCTCTTCACAAGCATTTCCTGCTTTATCTGACGGAAGTAGTACAAAAGCTCCTGCGTTCTGCCGACCGCAAAGGAGGGAATGACAACGTTCCCGCCGCCCCCGAGAGTTTCGTCCACGACCCTCGCCAGCTCCTCGGCGTAGTTTCCGGGCTTGTTGTGCAGGCGATTGCCGTAGGTGGATTCCATGATGACGTAGTCCGCGCTGTCAAAATACTGCGGATCGCGTATAAGGGGGATATGGTCATTGCCGATGTCACCCGAAAAGATTATCGTGCGTGTCTCGTCACCCTCGGTAAGGGTAAGCTCTATGCCCGATGAGCCCAGCAGATGTCCCGCGTCGCGGAAGAACAGTGATATCCCCTCGCCGAGCTCGACCTTTTCCTCGTACTCATGCCCGCAGAGCGCCTTTATCGCAAGCTCCGCGTCCTCCATAGTGTAGAGCGGGACGGCGACGGGGTCGCCGCGGCGCTTGCCCTTGCGGCTCCTCCATTCGGCTTCAAACTCCTGTATGTGCGCGGAATCGCGGAGCATTATGGTACAGAGGTTCGCGGTGGCTTTCTGACAGTGTATCTTCCCCTTAAAGCCCCCCGCGCAGAGAAGCGGCAGGAGCCCCGAGTGGTCGATGTGGGCGTGGGTCAGCAGTACGAAGTCCACTGCCGAGGGAGCGCAGGGCACCTGTACGGTCTCGTAAGCGTTCTGCCCCTGTTCCATTCCAAAATCCACGAGAAACTTCTTTCCGCAGGCTTCGATATATGTGCAGCTGCCCGTGACCTGATGTGCAGCGCCTATAAACATTATCTTCATTCGATCACTCGCCTTTCTTCTATAGGGTATATGATATGCCGAAAAGTCGGCTCCTATTACAATTTTACCATATCCGACAGTATTTTTCAAGTATCGGCGCGAATATTTATAGGTTTTGACAAAGCTGTAATTGTAAATTTTTTTTGTACTCCCGAGACAGTACGGACACGGACAGACCCGATAACCCGAAGCCCGTGCGGAGTTTGTGTCAGGCTCAGATATGTACCGATACCCAAGAAAAAGCAAAACATATGGGATTCATAACAAGCGTTGTTGTAATCGGTTGTAAGCAAAACAGCAAAGTGCCGTAACCCATAAACCCCTGTAAAATCAATGGTTTCGGGGCATGGTTGTAAGCGACGTAGGCACTTTTCATAACTTTTCTGAAAAAGGGTGTACGGGAAAATATAGAAAGTATTGCATTTTTGCTTAGTCGCTTACAACCGTTAAAAATACGCTGTTATTACGTGGGGTCTTTACTTAACTGTCCAATAATTGTGACGTATACCTTTGTGCTTCACGAAGCTCCAACGATATACAGTCATTCGGCAGAAAAGGAAAAATATTGCAATATGCGTAAAAAGCACTTGAAAAACAGCAAAAACAGTGTTATAATATACTTATAGCGCTGTATGGAAGGGAGTTCGGTATATCATGGATAACGACAGGAAGATCGTCGCCGTTTGTACCTCGCGCATATTTGACGCACAGCAGCACGTTTTCCTCAAAGAGCTTTGCGAACGGCTGGCGGAGCGTGACATCATCGTGATGATATTCTGCACGAATACCGATCTTTACTGGGAGGAAAACAAATACTTTCCCGAGGCTTCGGTCTTCGATACCGTTCCCTTTGATCTGACAGACCTGCTGCTCATCATGGACGAGAAGATCAAGAGCAGGCGTATCTCGGGGCGGCTCATCGAAAGGGCTTCGGAGCACGGCGTTCCCGTGATCGTGGTGGACGGGGAATACGAGGGCACCGTCGAGGTCGAGTTCGATTACCGCAAGGGCTTTGAGAAGGTCGTGCGGCATATCATAGAGTTCCACGGGGCGAAAAAGCCTCACTTCATCGCGGGCATAGAGGGCAATCATTTCTCCGATGAGCGTATTGAGATATTCAGGCAGGTCATTGAGGAGAACGGCATTCCGTTCACTCCCGACATGGTGAGCTACGGCGCTTTCTGGGCGGGTCCCGCAAGAGAGGCGACAGAGAAGCTCCTTGAAAGCGGCAATATCCCCGATGCGGTGATCTGCGCCAATGACATAATGGCGATAAACGTTCAGGACGTGCTGATAAGAGCGGGTCTGCGGGTGCCCGAGGACGTGATAGTTTCGGGCTTCGACGGCATAGACGAGGTGAACTTCTGCACCCCGCGCCTTACCACCGCGAGCTGCGGCAGCGACGCTCTGGCGGCGGCTGTTGCGGAAAACATCATCGACTGTCTTGACGGGGATATCCCCGAAAAAGTTTATGTTGAGCCCGTGCTCATGCCCAACGGCTCATGCGGCTGTCACTGTGCGGAAGAATCGACCATGACGGCGCTCAACCGCTTCAACGACGGCTTCTACCGCTATCAGGACGATATCCGCATGATGTACGAGATATCCACAGCCATGCAGATGAGCCCCGACCCGCAGTCGGCGGCGAAATGCCTTTCCCACCCTCTCATGCACGATATACATTGCTTTGTGTACAGCGCCTGTCTTGAGAAGGAAACGGATTATTTCTCCGCGCCCGTGCTTGCGAGCGAGAGCGAGAAGTATGTGATCTTCTGGGAATCGGACAGAGCGGGAGCCGCTATAAAGACTGCCGATATGTCAAAGCGGCGGGAGTTCGTGATAAACTCCGTTAGAAACGGCTGCCCCATGATAATCAATACCCTCGATTACCTCGGCAAGCCTATGGGATATATATGCTATACCTTCGATAACTACAACTTCATCGACTACGCCAAGACCGCTTCGGTCACGAACACGGTATCTATGGGGCTGGGCGGCTTCATACGCGGACAGTATCAGCGCTATCTCTCGGGCAAGGTTGAGATCATGTACCGCACCGACCCGCTGACGGGGCTTTACAACAGGATAGGCTTCGGCGCAGAGTTCGAGAGAATGCGCTCCTCGGAGGAGCTTCGCGGAAAGCCCGTGACCGTCATAATGGCAGACCTTGACGGGCTAAAATACATAAACGACACCTTCGGTCACAAGGCGGGGGACAGGGCGATAGCGCTTGCGGCTTCCGCGCTCATGCACGGCTGTCCCGAGGGCGCGGTATGCGTTCGGTTCGGCGGCGATGAGATGATAGCGATGATAGTCGGCGGCTGCGACCCCGACGGGGTGACGGCGAAAATAGACAGCGAGCTTGCGCGGATAAATTCGGAGCGTGACATGATGTACAGGGTGTCCGTAAGCTGCGGCGCGTACAGCTCGGTGCTTGATGAGCATTTCGACATCAGCAACGCCGTAAGGCTCGCCGACGAAAAGATGTACCGCAACAAGCGGAGCCGCAAGCTGAAATTCGATTTTCCGAGCTGAACGGCTTGCAAAACTCCCGCGGACGTGGTATAATAAAAGTAACAGTATCGGGAGGACTTCCCAAAAGGAGTGTTTTAAATGATAAAGACCACCGTTAAGATAGACGGTATGATGTGCAAAAACTGCGAGCGCCACATGACCGAGGCTCTGGAGAAAGCGTTCGCGGCTAAGAAAGTGACTTCCTCGCACAAGGACGGCGAGAGCGTCATCATCTCGGAGGGTGAGCTTGACGCGGCAAAGATAGAGCAGACCGTAAAGGACGCGGGCTACACCTTCGTTTCGGTATCGAGCGAGGAGAAAAAGGGGCTTTTCAGATAAGGAGGACAGCTATGGAGGATAAGTTTGCATACGGCTTCGACGCGGCAAGGGTCTGCGAAGAAGCGGTGGAATGGATAAAGAAGTATTTCGCCGAGAACGCTTCGGAGAGCACCAAGGCGGTCATAGGCATTTCGGGCGGAAAGGACAGCTCGGTGGCGGCGGCTCTGTGCGTGAAGGCACTGGGGAAAGAGCGCGTCATAGGTGTGCTCATGCCGCGGGGCGAGCAGGCGGACATTGATTGCAGCAGGCTCCTCGTGAGCCACCTCGGAATTAAGAGCTATGAGGTGAACATCGGAGCGGCGGCTGACGCTCTGCTTGCGGGCGTCGGGGGCTGTGTCCCGCTGACCGATCAGGCGAAGATAAACACACCGCCGCGCATAAGAATGTCGGCTCTTTACGCGGTAGCCGCCTGTGTCGAGGGCGGCGGCAGGGTCGTGAACACCTGCAATCTCTCGGAGGACAGGGTGGGATATTCAACGAAGTTCGGCGACAGCGCGGGGGACTTCAGCCCGATGGCGTACCTCACCGTCACGGAGATACTGGCGATAGGCGAGTATCTGGGGCTTCCCGACGAGCTGGTTCACAAGACCCCGATAGACGGCTTGTGCGGCAAGACGGACGAGGAGAACTTAGGCTTTACATATGCGGAGCTGGACAGATATATCCGCGGGCTGACCGACCTTTCGGAAAAACCCGAGCTGAAAGCGAAGATAGACCGCATGGAGCGGCTGAACAGACACAAGCTGCTCGAAATGCCGAAGTTCAAATACTACGAATGATAAGCAAGGCTCTCCGCAAACGGAGAGTCTTTTTTCGGGATCGCTGATCGAAAATGCCCCTGTGCATGACCATTCTGCCCGCCGACAAGGGTACACAGCCGGATCGTGACAGATGCGATCTGTACACAAAAAGTCCCGCAGACCATTGCAGTCTGCGGGACTGTACTTTTATTGGGACAGTTACATTATTCGGGCAGGACTATCTTAGGTAAGTAGGTGAGGATATCCTCCTTCATGCGAATGACCTCCCGGCGGGCAGCCTTGGCGAAGTCGCGCTCGTCACAGCCTTCCTTCTTGTAGGCGCACATCACCCCGCGGGAGCTGTTGACTATCGCCCCGAGACCGCGCTCGTCGAAGCCCTTCGACACGCCCTCGGCGCCGCCGCCCTGCGCACCGTATCCCGGCACGAGGAAGAAGGTATGGGGCAGAGCCTTTCTCATCTCCGCGAGCTGTTCGGGGTAGGTAGCTCCCACTACCGCGCCGACGCCGCTGTAGCCGTACTTTCCGGGCACATCAGCGCCCCACTTCTCGCACATATCGCCCATAGCCGCATAGACCGTCCTGCCGTCCGCGAGTTTCAGGTCTTGCAGCTCGCCGCTGGACTGATTGGAGGTCTTGACCAGCACGAAAATGCCCTTGTCAAAAGCCGCGCATTTGTCGATAAGGGGCTTTATACCGTCAGTTCCGAGGTAGCCGTTGACGGTCAGGGCGTCAGCCCCGAAAGCCGCTATCTGCTCGCCCACCACGTCCGTGACCCCGAGGTGAGCCGTCGCGTAGGCTTCCATAGTAGCTCCGATATCGTTGCGCTTGCCGTCGGTCATGACGAACATTCCCTTTTCCTGCGCGTACTTTATGGTCTTGGCGAGGGTCTTTACGCCCTCCACCCCGTACATCTCGTAGTACGCCGCCTGGGGCTTTATGGCGGGGCAGATGTCGTGTATCTCGTCGATTATCGCCTTGTTGAAGTCGAGTATCGCCTTTGCCGCCGCTTTGAGGGTCTTTCCGTGCTTATCTATGCGCTTTTCGATGATGAACTGCGGAACGTATTCGAGCTTCGGGTCGAGCCCCACCACAGAGGGGTTCTGCGTATTCACGATGTTTTCTATAAGTCTGTCAAATGCCATATTGATCTCCTCCCGATACACGAGCCGAACTATCGACCCGTTCTATCAGCTTTTTCAGTTTTTTATCAAAAGTGCAGACCTCATAACCGCATTCCGTATGATAGGCACACAGCAAGCAGTCAACATAATCGAGCGAAGTCTGAACGAATAATTCTATCGACTTTCTGACCACGGACAGGTTTTCAACACTGACGTTATCAAGCACCATGAACCTTGCGAGCTTTTCTCCTGTCTGCTTTCTGTCTATCTCATAATACTTTGTCAGAATATAAATGACCTCTGCAATTACCTCCGAAGCTACAAAACATTCTCGGCAGTAATTATGTCGTATGCTATCTTATGCGATTCGGGTACATCATTGATAAAAAAACGTATTATAATATTTGTATCAAGTATTTTCATATCTTTTTACAGCCGCATCAGCCCATGCATTCCCGTCATAAGGAGGTTTGTTAAGATCTGCGTACTGTGTTAGTGAGCCTGCAAGCTCATCAGCAGAGACTTTTGCACTGTCTTTATGTGCCTGCGTGCCCTCCAATATCAGTATAAGCGCCTGCATCTGCTGTTCGTTCATACGGTCAATGATACTGTCCAAACGATCTCTCGTACTCATCGCAAGCCCCCCTTTTCTTACAGCTTTGATCTGCTGCTCGGTATTTCGTATCGGTTTTCACATATCCTCAAAAACGATCTTCCCGCCGCAGACGGTGTACTTCACCCGTCCCGTGAAAGTCTCGCCCTTAAAGACCGTGTTCTTCGACTTCGAGTGCAGTTTTTCGGGAACGACCGTCCAGCGCTCGTTCGGGTCGAATATGCAAAGCTCAGCGCTCTCGCCCACGGCTATCTTTACAGGCGGGAGCCCGAGTATTTTACGCGGATTCACCGCCATGAGCCGTACTATCCTGTCAAGCCCGCATTTCCCGCCGTGATAAAAATGCGTCAGCGTCGCCGCAAGGGACGTTTCAAGCCCCACAACACCGTTGGGCGCTTTAAGAAAATCGGCTTTCTGCTCCGCAGTGTGGGGGGCGTGGTCGGTGATGACAGCGTCTATGGTGCCGTCCAGAAGCGCTTCCTCTATCGCCTGCCTGTCGTCCTCGGTCCGCAGCGGCGGGGACATACGGTAGTCCGCGTCACGGCTCATGAGCTTATCCTCGGTGTAGGTGAAGTAGTGCGGCGCGGTCTCGCAGGTGACGTTTGCGCCGTAAGCCTTCGCCGCGCGGATAATGTTCACGCTCCCCCGCGTCGAGACGTGGCAGATGTGTATATGCGCCCCGCAGCTCGCCGCAAGCGCTATCTCGCGGGCGGTGATGTAGTCCTCGCTCGCCCTGTCCATGCCCTTTACGCCCAGCGCCTCGGATACCCTGCCCTTGTTGATGATCCCGCCGTTTATGATCTTCAAGTCCTCGCAGTGGGAGGAAACGCACATACCGTTCTCCACCGAGAGTTCGAGAGCCTGCCGCATGAGCTCCGCGTTTTCCACGGGTCTGCCGTCGTCGGTTATGCAGAACACTCCCGCGGCTTTCAGTTCATCGTAGTCGCAAAGCTCCTCGCTCTTCATGCCCTTGGTTATGCAGGCGGAGGTATAGACGTTTATCCCCGTCTGCGCTCCCCTTTCGGTGATGTACTTCACCGTTTCGGCGCTGTCAACGGGAGGCTTGGTGTTCGGCATCAGAAGCACGCCCGTGACGCCTCCCGCCTTAGCCGCCGCCGCTCCCGTGAAGATATCCTCCTTCTCGGTGAAGCCGGGGTCGCGCCAGTGTACGTGCATATCGAACAGCCCCGGGAATGCTGTAAGCCCTGTGCAGTCTATGACCCTGTCGGCAGGGGGCATTTCCCCGCCGATCTGCGCTATCCTGCCGCCGTCCACGGCTATATCCGTCACGCCGTCAAGCCCTGTCTGAGGGTCGAAGGCGCGGAGGTTTTTAAGTATCAGCTCCATAAAGCGCTCCGTTTCTATGCTCTTATGCGTTCCTGGTGAGGTCGTGCTCGGACGAATAGAGGTCGAGGGTGTACTCATACATCTTGCAGTTCATAACAAGAGTTTCTCCGCTGCCCTCCTTGTCGCCTGCCTCACGGATAAGGAACGATACGGTAGGCTCCTTGTCCTTGATGATCTCGGGGTCCTTGCCGAATTCGGCTTCCTTGATCTGGAATTTGAGGTTGGAGAAGGACACCTCGGAAAGCACCTTGTAATTGACATAGGGCGCAAATTCCTCGGTGTAGTGACTGGGCAGCATGAGCAGCTTTATCTTGCGGGACTTCTCGTCGATCTTGAACCAGCCGTCCGCGATCTGCTTATCGCCCTTGGCTATCTTGAATTCGCCGCTCTGATTAAAGTCAAAGCTGTAAAGCTCCGCCTTCGGGTCGTCCCCGACCACTTCTGTCCAAGGTCCCGATACTATGTTCCTGCTCTCGGTACCCGTGTCGGTGTTGGGAGAGCCCAGCACGTAGGTGCAGATTATCACGATGGCAAATATCAGCACGATAGCCACCACAACGAGAATGAATCTCAAAAATCCCTTTAATACTTTCATAACCTATGATTCCTTTCCGAATAAAATGTGTCCCTGTTATACGATCCCTCGGTCAAAATGTTACCAAGCTGACAAAGGGATAGTATTACTTGCAGTCCGTTCCGTCCGAGAGTATAGCCCCCGTGTTGCCCGAGGTAACGAGCCTTGCGTACCTTGCAAGATATCCCGTCTTGATCTTCGGCTCTCTGGGCTTCCACTCGGCGCGTCTTGCGGCAAGCTCCTCGTCCGAGAGCCGGACGTTTATGGTGTTGGCGGGAATGTCTATGGAGATGATATCGCCGTCACGCACAAGGGCGATATTTCCGCCCACCGCCGCTTCGGGGGAGATGTGACCTATCGAAGCACCGCGGGTCGCGCCGCTGAAACGTCCGTCGGTTATGAGCGCAACAGAAGAACCCAGACCCATGCCCATTATCGCCGAGGTGGGATTTAACATCTCTCTCATGCCGGGACCGCCCTTGGGACCCTCGTAGCGGATAACTACCACGTCGCCCGCGACGATCTTTCCGCCGTGAATGGCAGCGATAGCGTCCTCCTCGCAGTCGAAGCACTTTGCGGGACCCTCATGCACCAGCATTTCGGGAGCAACGGCGCTCCTCTTGACAACGCAGCTGTCGGGGGCGAGGTTTCCGCGAAGCACCGCGATACCGCCCGTAACGGAGTAGGGGTTCTCAATGGGTCTGATGACCTCGGGATCGCGGTTGACCGCGGAAGCGATATTCTCGCCGACGGTCTTTCCCGTGCAGGTGATGATATCGAGGTTCAGGAGGTCTTTCTTGGTCAGCTCCTTCATGACCGCGTAAACGCCGCCCGCTTCGTTCAGGTCTTCCATGTAGGTATGACCCGCAGGTGCGAGGTGGCAGAGGTTCGGGGTCTTGGCGGAGATAGCATTTGCGATGTCGAGGTTCAGATCAATGCCGCACTCGTGCGCGATAGCGGGCAGGTGGAGCATGGAGTTCGTGGAGCAGCCGAGAGCCATATCGACGGTGAGGGCGTTCATGAAAGCCTTTTCGGTCATGATATCGCGGGGACGAATGTTACGTCTGTACAGCTCCATGACCTGCATACCCGCCATTTTAGCGAGCTTGATACGCTCCGAATAAACTGCGGGGATAGTGCCGTTCCCGCGCAGACCCATGCCCAGCACCTCGGTCAGGCAGTTCATGGAGTTCGCGGTATACATACCCGAGCAGCTGCCGCAGGTGGGACAGGCTTTGTTCTCGAACTCGTCAAGACCCGCCTGATCGAGCTTGCCCGCCGTGTATGAACCTACAGCCTCGAACATACTGGAGAGCGAGGTCTTGTGACCCTGAACGTGACCCGCCAGCATGGGACCGCCCGAAACGAATACCGTCGGCACGTTGACCCTTGCCGCCGCCATGAGCAGACCGGGAACGTTCTTATCGCAGTTGGGTATCATTACCAGTGCGTCAAAGTGGTGAGCAAGCGCCATACATTCGGTGCTGTCGGCGATAAGGTCGCGGGTGACGAGGGAGTATTTCATGCCCTGATGACCCATAGCGATACCGTCACAGACCGCGATAGCGGGGAACACAACGGGAGTACCGCCGTTCATGGCGACGCCCAGCTTTACGGCTTCAACGAGCTTGTCGATGTTCATGTGACCCGGAACGATCTCATTATAGGAGGAAACTATGCCGACCAGCGGGCGCCTCATCTCCTCATGGGTCATACCGAGGGCGTTGAACAGCGAGCGCTGGGGAGCCTTATCCGCGCCGTCGCAGAAATAGGACTTGCCCGCGGGGGCTGTCTCCGTCTTAGTATTACAGCCGCAATCCTTATTCTCCGTGGGAGGGGTCTGCTTCTGTGCATTGCCTGTGGAGAAATTATTGCTCTTGTACTCCTGAGCCTTCTTGCGTATCTCGGAAGCGACCTCGGTGACGGCGGCGCTTGCGTTCTTGATGACCCTGCCCGCGGTCTCGTTCACCGAATCCGCAGCCTTCTTTACCTCGGGGCTGCTCAGTGTATCGTCTATCTTTTTCGCGAGATCGTTGAAGATCCCGAAGATGTCCTGTCCGTTGTTCATTGTTTATCACTCCTGTTTTTAGTTTGTATATGCGCTTTTGTTTGCTTTGCATTTTTGCCTTACGGCGGGTTTGGGGTTCACGGCTTTGAGCGCTTGCCTGCCTGACGGCAGGTTTGGGGTTGTGCAATAATCGCTTCGCTCTATTGCACAATTAAATCGGCGATACGTCTGTTCTCGGGACGTTGTGCGTAATCGGAAGATAGTCCCTTACTGCACGTTTTGATTATGATATCGCCGATTTAACTGGGTCTTTCGGTCTTGGGCGCCGCCCCCACGCGCTTCGCGCTCCCCTGCCTAAGGGCTCCTCGCCCTTAGGAATCCTCGCCAGCCTCGCGCGGCTGGACCCGCTTGCTGTGCTGCATGGTGCGCTTTCCCTGCTTTGTGCTTGCGGTCAGTTTGCGCATTGAATGCCGGCTTTTTTCATGCGGAGCTTGCGACCGCATGATCGCGGCGAAGGGTATTAGCAAGCTGATACTGCTCCTTCAATTCCGAATTCCGAATTCCTAATTCCGAATTACGAATTACCCTTTGTCGAGCAGTACCCTCTGCGGTGTCAGCGTTTCTGCGGCATGGTAGAGTATGTACGTCAGCTTCGGCTCAAACGGCGAGCCTATCACGTCGGGGCGGCAATACGCCGCTAAAAGCAGTTCCCTGCCCTCATACGTAAAACCGAAATACTTCACTATCCGCCCACAGTCGGGTACCCAGTTCTTCGCACAGTAGGTGCATATCCCCGCCGCCGTCTGCGCCTTGTCCTTCTCCAGCGGGAGCTCCGCCGTCGCGGGTATTATCTTGATGTAGGGCTTCGTCACGATGTACGCCCCGAGGTCGCCCTCGTTGCCCTTGTACATATACACCTTCTGCGTGTCGTCCGAGACCTCAGTGAAGTCCTCGGGAAGCTCAAAGGCAAAGCCCTCCAGCGTCACCCGCCGCGAGCGCGTAACTTCGGTGCTGTCCCCCAGTATGTAAGGAGGTGTTTTCCCCGAGGTGTCCACCGCATAGTCCGCGTAGGTCTTGTCGATGTCGTTCATCGCATCCTCGATGTTGCCGAGGAAATTATTCAGCGAATCCGTGAAGCCCGTCCGCTTCTTGCCTATCGCCACGTCCACTGACTTCTCGTAGCCGTGCTTCAGCTTCTTACGGAATCCCATGACCTTAACCTCTGCCCAGCCCCAGGAACGCCGCGCCGATTATGCCCGCATCGTTCCCGAGCTTCGCTATGACGATCTCGGTATTCTTCGCCGAGGTCTTGGTGTATATCTCCTTCGCCACCTGCTCTTTAAGGGGAAGCAGCAGCGGATCGCCCTCGTTGCACACTCCGCCGCCTATGCAGAGTATGTCGGGCTGGAATGTGTTTATGACGTTTGCGATACCGCAGGCGAGGTAGAAGATGTACTTATCCACGGTGTCCTTACCCGCCTTGTCACCCGCTCTCATGGCGTTGAAAGCGGTACGTGCGGATACCTTGCCCGCTTCCTCAGCCATTTTGTGCATTACGGAGGTCGGGTCCTCGTCCATAGCTTCCTTTGTCATGCGGATAAGACCCGTTGCCGAGGAGAACACCTCGAAGCAGCCCTTGCGCCCGCAGGTACATACGGGACCGTTCGGGTCTATGACGGTGTGACCTATCTCGCCGCCCGCGAAATTCGAGCCGCTGTATATCTTCCCGTCGATGATGATACCGCTCCCGACGCCCGTTCCGAGGGTGATACATACGGCGTTGGCGGCACCCTTTGCCGCACCCGCCACGAACTCTCCGTAAGCCGCGGCGTTGGCGTCGTTCTCAACATAGCAGGGCTTGTCGATAAAGGTCTTCATCAGCTCCGTCACATGGAAGTCCCTGAAACCTAAGTTGTTGGAATACTCGATAACGCCCTCTGCGGAATTTGCCGTTCCGGGAGTTCCTATGCCGACGGCTTCGATGTCATCGAGGGTCAGCCCCGCCTGCTCGACGGCTTCGAGAGCGACCTTTGCCATGTCCGCGCATATCTCCTCCGCGGGGCGGGGGAGGTTAGTCTTGCAGGTAGCCTTGGCGACGATCTCGAAATCCTCCGAGACCACACCCGCCTTGATGTTCGTACCGCCCAGGTCGATACCTATATAATACTTCATCTGTCAGTCCTCCGTGTTTTTTTCTTTTGCGGGGATCAGCAGAGCCGCTATGCACTGACCCACCATGAAGCCCGCAGCCGAGAAGAAAAATCTCTTTATGACAGCCGAGCCCTTGACCCTGCCCGTCATGAACCCGCCGAAGGTGTAAACAGCCGCCGCCATCAGCGACATAAAGCACACCATGAACTTAGGTGTCTTAACGAACCCGCAGCAGCAGTCCTTTTTCTCACATTTGCATTCACACTTACTCATTACAGATCACCTCATAATAATATAATGCGGAATTACGAATTATGAATGCGGGATTAGTATTAAAAACCGTCGCGTCAGCGACACCTTCAATTCCGCATTCCTAATTCCTAATTCTTAAACAGTCGTCAGTACGGCTTTGCACTTGCCTGCGAGGGTGTATTTGCCCGTTCCCGCAGTGATGAAAACGCTCTCGCCCTTGACGGCTCTCACGCCGCCGACAGTCGGCTCGCCCTCTAAGATCAGCAGGCTGTTGAAGCTCTTTTCATCGGCTTCGAGGACTGCTTCGCTCTCCACGTCAAGAACGTATGTCGTGAAGTAATCGCAGCTCGCCATGAGCTTCGAGGTGTAGCCCTCGTGCCGCTCGACGGGAGTTTCGGGATACTGCTCGGCGGGGGCTAACTTCGTCACGTCCTTTGCTTTCTCGACGTGGAGCTCGCGGGGCTTGCCGTCCTTGCCTACCCTGCCGTAGTCGTAAATGCGGTAGGTGGTGTTGGAATTCTGCTGTATCTCGGCTATGAGTATGCCCTTGCCGATAGCGTGCAGAGTGCCTGCCTTGATGAAGAACACGTCCCCCTTGTGTACGGGGACATTGTTCGTGACTTCGAGCAAGGTGTTGTTCGCTATCCTCTCGGCGAACTCCTCCTTTGTGATCTCGTGCTTGAAGCCGTAGAGAAGCTCCGCACCCTCGTCGCAGTCCACGACGTACCACATCTCGGTCTTGCCATACTCGCCCTCGACCCGCTGTGCGTAGTCGTTATCGGGGTGTACCTGCACCGAGAGGTTATCCTTGGCGTCGATGAGCTTGATGAGAATGGGGAAGTTCTCGAACCTGTCGCAGTCGCTCCCCAGAACGCCCTTGCCGTGCTTGTCGATATACTGCTGTAGGGTCAAGCCCTTGTCCTCGCCGTCGGCGACTACCGAAGCGCCGTCCTTGTGGCAGGAAAGCTCCCAGCTCTCTGCCACCTTGTCGAAGTCGCACTTCTTGCCGTACTCGTCGCGCAGTCTTGTCCCGCCCCAGATGTAGTCCTTGAAAGCGGGGGTAAGTCTGAAAATTGCCATCGTTTTACTTCCTTTCCTCCGATAGTTATAAATGCTCACAATAATTATAGCACAAAATTTCCCGACTGTCAATCATAAATCGCAAATAAATAAACAGACCCGAAAAAGTGCTTTCGGGTCTGCCGTTATGTTATGTTTCAGGCGTTATTTTACCTTGACGGTCTTGACTGCGCAGAACGCGCCCGCTTTCTTCTTGCCGTCGATAGTCTTATATGCACGCATACGAACGTAGTATGTCTTACCGGAGGTCAGCCCCGAGAGCGTACCCTTGACGGTGGTGTTCTTCTTCGCCATCGCGGACTTGACCTTGGTCTTGCAGGTCTTGTCGCTGTAAACGATGATCTGGTAGCCGTCCGCAAGGCTGTCGCGCTTCCATGCAAGGCTGATCTTCTTTTTCGTGGTCGAGGTCGCCTTTGTCATTGTGGGCTTCTTGGGCACGATGTAGAAATTCATCGTCTTTGTGCCGGTGTAGTTTCCGATACCGGTTATGGTGATAGTAGCCTTGCCCGGGTTCTTGCAATTCTTGCCCGAGACCGTGTAATCCTTGCCCTTAACGAGTGTCTTGCCGCCGTAGGTCACGGTCAGCTTGGGCATTTTGCTCTTGCCCGTGTAGGAAACAGCTGTCGCGGAGAATTTGGCTGTAGCCTTGGAGATAGAGGTCTTTGTCGCAACAGGAGCGGGGAGCTTTTCAGTAATGTTGTCCTTGTAGCTGTAATTGCATTTGGAGCAGGTGTGCAGAGTGTAGCCCTCCGCGGTGGTGGTGGGGGCTATTACCTCTTCGTTGTACTCGTGACCCGTCGCGGGAATGCTCTCGGTGTAGCTGTCACCGCAGGAGCAGGTGTAGGTGAGTGTGCCATTTTCTGTGCAGGTGGCGGCTTTGGTTATCGTGGAGGTGTAGCTGTGTATCCGCTCAAACTCGAAGCCGCGCTTTGTTGCGTATGTTTCGGCGACCGACCCGCAGTAGCCGATTATTTTGAAGCCTTCGATCTTTTCTTCCTGTGTTCTTGCGTTTACATAGCCCATAGGAGCATAATAGGTTTGTTTAAGCTCCTTGACGCTCTTGGGGATCCTTATTTCCTTCAAGGCTGTAGTACCCCAGAAGCAACCCTCGTCTATTATCTCAAGTCCCTCGTTAAGTGTAATGCTCGTCAGCGACTTACAGCCTCTAAAAGCCTGTTCGCCCAAGGACTTTACGCTTCCGGGGATATTCAGTTCGGTGATATCCGATTCGTAAAAAGCGGCGTCGCCGATCTTATTAACGCTGTTCGGAATAGTCAGTGTTTTGATGCTTGAACCTCTGAACGCATCATCGCCTATCTCGGTCACGCTGTTAGGGATAGTTACAGTTTTCAGCGATCTGCAATTATAAAATGCACTTCCTCCGATGACTTTTACGGTATTCGGCAGAGTAACGTTCTCAACGCCCGTTCCCATGAAAAAGCCGCTTATGTCAGTAAGCGTGGAGGGAATATTTATTTTTTTCAGATTGGGGCAGCGGTTAAAGGTCTGTGCTATGTACCATTCGGTTATGGATTCGGGCAGAACTACCTCTTCGAGATTCGAGCAGCCGTAGAATACCTGCATTCCGAATTTCTTGACGCCCTCGGGGATAACTACCTTTGTGATCTTATCATTATAACTGAAAACGTCGCCCCATACGTTTACAACGGGCATTCCGTCAAGCTCGGCGGGAACAATTACAACGCTGTCTTTGCCGTTGTACTTGTTGATGCGAACTCTGTTATTATCAATTACGGTAACATCATAATCGCCTATAGTCTTATCTATCTGCGCAGCACTTACAACCATGAGCGTTTGCGTGCCTGAGATGTTCGCCACAGCAGGAACTCCCGCCATGCCTGCCGCCATTACTACGGCGCATACCGCCGAGATGAGCTTCTTACACTTCATAAACATATCACCTTTCATATTTTATCATCGGACAAACATATAACGTTCGTCTGTTAATAATTGTAGTATATATATATATATGGAACGTGATATTAACAAAGTGTAAACTTTGAAAATATTTTAGCCGATAGATCAAAAACCAAACGGCACGCCCCAAAGCAGGAACGTGCCGCATTTTTCAGAACTGTTCGTCTATCCAGTCGGTCATTTTCGATACGTTGTCCGCGCGTTTTGCGAGGAAATCCTTGATACACTTCACCGAAGCGTAGCCCCCGTCCACCGCGTTGTCGCTGTCCCCCGATCCGGGATAGCGCTCGAAGAACTGGTCGTACAGCGGCGAATATACCGCCGTGTAGCCGTCAAGCACCTCGTTCGCATGAGCCTCCTCATATATCCCCGCCGACATCGCGAGGAGCCGCTCGTTGAAGTCCTTGCGGAAGCCCTCGTTGGTCATTAGGAGCGCGTAGCTCAAAACCGCAGGATTGTTCGTCCCCATGTCGAGCAGACCCTTGGGCTTGTAGTTGTCCTCGCGGACGGTGTTGGCATAGGCGTCCCCGCCGCCGCTCACGCCGCCGAACTCCATGTCGTAGAACATGAACCGCCACTTTCCGTCGCTGTACTCGTTGGCGGGGTCGTGCTCCGCGCCCGTGTACCGCCACATCGACCAGTTTTTCCCGGGCCAGTCCCACTTGTTGTTTATCCATATCTCGGCGAGGAAGTAGTCACGCACGCTGTCCGTGTCCAACAGCTCCGCGAAGGCGTCATAGTCCGCCTGCTCCGCGAGCGACTTGTGCGAACGCTGGAAGTCTTTCAGCTCCTGCAAGAAATAGTCCTCGTCCGTGACCCCGTCGGGCAGCTTGCCCTCATCCAGCTTGTAGCCCTTCTTGTAGGTCTCCGCGTCGCCCTTGTAGACCGCGACTTCGTCCTTGTTCACGCCGTAATGCTCCTCGAAGTAGTCGTCGGAGTAGTCCTCCTCCAGCACGTACAATCCCCAGTATTCGCCGTTCAGATACACCACGCAGGGGCGCGAAGCCTTGGTCGCGCAGTCAAGCTCCGCCGACATATCCTGCCAGTAGATGTCGTTGAATTTCGCGGTGAAGGCGCAGTTGCCCCCCGCCCGAAGCTCCAGCGTCTTGAAGCTGTCTATGACCTCGCCGCCCTCGCTTTTCAGCTCCTCGCCGAAAACGGGATAGGTGAAGCGCTTCTTGCCGTAGTCCTTCCGCGCATAGAGCCTGAAGCCCTTCTGCCAGTCGGAGCGGGAGTAGTTGCCCTGCACGCGTATGCCGCAGGTCTGCGAAAACGCGCTCTCCGCGCCGTCCGTGCCGTATTCGAGGAAGTCCACCTGCGCGGTGCGCTCCCACTCCCTGCCGCGCTGATTGTAGTTCGCAGGCATTTTGCGGGCAGTCTCGGCGTCGGTGTCGTTCTTGTCAAGGCTCTCGCAGGCTTCGGCGAACTTGTCCCCGCGCACGTAGATACCCTTTGTGCTGTCGAAAAGATCCTCATAGTCCATGCTTATGCTCACCACCGCAAGGCTCTTTCCCGCCGCCTTGCAGCTCTCCGCAAGCCCCGCGATGTGCTGTTCGGGCGTGCCGATGAAGTAAGTCCGCGTATACACGGGCGAAGTGCTGCCGTCCGCCTTGACGAGCACCGCGCTTATCGTACTGCACTTGTCCACCGCGCTGTCCACAGGGGCGCTGACGGTAGTCGGGAAGGTATTCGTTTCGCGGTCATATTCTACGAAGTTCCCCGAGATGAGCTCGGGCGACACCGCCGACACCACGTTCGGCTCGCCGCTCCTGTCCTTTATCTCCACCGCCGCCTCGTACTTCACACGGGTGTCGCTTGAAGCGGGGTCGCTGCCGTCGGTGGTGTACCAGATGTCCCCCTCCTCGGCGGCGGTCATTTCGAGGGAGAATCCCTCCGCATAAACGCCGCTCTCCTGCGAAAACGTGATGAGCTGCGGTATCTGCTCATCTTCCTCGGTATCGGGGCTGTTTTCGCCGCCCTCAGCTGTATCCGTGACCGCAGAGTTTTCGGCACTTTCGGAGCCGCCGTTCCCGCCCGATGAAGCACAGCCGCCAAGCACAAACACCGCAGCCGCTATGCAGGCTAATATTTTTTTATCCATGCAAAATCCTCGCCTTTCATAAAGCAATATCCATAGTACAATATTACCATATTTCTTACGGGATTTTGTAAAGTTTCTGTGTGCGTATTGTAATATATTTGTTCTTTGGTATATTAAAATATTTTTATAGTAAACAACAGAAAGATATGGGTAAATAATTTTATCGTTTACTATATATATCGCAATATTTCCGTGCAGCCCGTCAGCCCTTCCAAAGAGGCGACATCTCGCGGAGCCTTGCCACGCATTCGGGTATGACCGCGAGCATATAGTCTATGTCCTCCTCGGTGTTCTCGTCCCCGAGGGTAAGGCGCAGGCTGCCCTTTGCGAGCCGCTCCGACTGCCCCATTGCCGTCAGGACGTGCGAAGGCTCCGTCGAGCCCGCCGCGCACGCCGAACCGCTCGAAGCGCATATCCCCCGCATATCGAGCATGAGAAGAAGGCTCTCCCCCTCGATGGCGTCAAAGGACAGCGACAGGTTCCCCGAAAGCCGTTCCGTCGGGTGTCCGTTCATTGTCACGGCGGGTATTTTCAGAAGTCCCTCCGCGAGCCTGTCACGCATAGCCGCGAGCCGTTCCGCGCGTCCCCGAATGTCCCTCACCGCGTCCGTAAGCGCCTGCCCGAGAGCTATGACCGCAGGGACGTTCTCGGTCCCCGCACGCCTGCCCCGCTCCTGCGAACCGCCGTCTATGAACCTCGGCAGCATGACCCCCGTGCGGATATACAGCGCACCTATGCCCTTCGGGGCGTGGAGCTTGTGACCCGAGAGCGAGAGCATATCGGCGCCGAGTTCTCTCACATCGACCGGTATCTGACCCACCGCCTGCACCGCATCGGTGTGGAACAGCACTCCCCTTTCGTGACAGACCGCCGCCGCTTCCCGAACGGGCATTATCGTCCCGACCTCGTTGTTCGCAAGCATCATGCTCACAAGACAGGTGTCCTCGCGCAGCGCCGCCGCGACCTGCTCCGCCGTGACCCTGCCGTACACATCGGGACGCAGGTACGTCACCTCGAAGCCTTGTTTTTCCAGCGCCCCGCAGCTTTCGAGTACGGCGTGATGCTCGACCGCGGTGGTGACGATGTGCCGCTTTCCCGCCGCCGCTCCGAGCTGTGCCGCGCCCTTTATCGCCCAGTTGTCAGACTCCGACCCGCCCGAGGTAAAGTACAGCTCCGACACCTTAGCGCCCAGCGCGTCCGCAGCCTGCTTCCGCGCCGCCAGCACCGCTCCCGAAGCCTCGCGACCGAGCTTATACACCGCCGAGGGATTGCCGTACCCCTCCCGAAGCGCGGGCATCATCGCCGCAAGCACGCTCTCACTAATGCGGGTAGTCGCAGCGTTATCCGCATATACGAACCGTTTTTCCATTCCCATCACCTCTCATATTATCATACTACTTTTTTCGACAAAAATCAAGTAAAAACACCGCTTTCTTCCGAAAACGGTGTATGCTTTGAACTGTTCAGATGTTCCGTCCGCCAAGCAGCTCGTTCAGCTCCTTCATCAACTCGCAGATAAGCGCTTCCTTCGCCGCATCGGTGTAATTTGCCGAGATGCGCTTCCCGATGGATTCGCTGATACCGCCGAGAGCCGCTTTAGCCTCATCGGTCAGCCTGATGTTGACGATCCTGTGATTGACCTCGTTCTGAGAACGGCTGATATAGCCCATGTTCACCAGCTGCGAGACCGCCCTTGTCGCCTGTTCGTTGCTGGTACCTATAAGCGACGCCAGCTCCGACATACTGAAGGTCGCGCCGTTCGACATAACGGTCAATATCATCTGCTGCGTTCTGGTCACATGAAGCTCGCCCGAATCAAAGGCGCCGAACACGAGCCTTCTCAGTCTCGGAAACAGATTCAGAACTTCGCTTCCCGCCGCAGTATTGTTGTGATTCTCCAAAGCAAAAGATCCCCTTTCCGAATATGGAACCAAATACCTTGTAATGGAAATATTGCCAATTATTTACACTATTTATCCATATTCCGCATAATAATACTATTATAACACATCAGATATATTTGTCAAGTGAAAAATACCAAATCGGTGGAATATGTTACTATTTTTGGTAATATTCCAATAATTAAGCATTTCCATTTTGTGTATATTGGGGAATCTTTTACTATAGTACGCTAAACCGTCAAAATGACCGCTCAAAGACAGTTCATTTTGCCTTGCCATCGAGATTTACAAATCTCCCGACCCGCGAACCGAGCAGAACCGCAAGCCCCAGCTTGATGCAGTCGAACACCGCAAAGGGTATCACGCAGAGCTTGAGCGCTCCCCATACGGTGATGCTGTTCCCGCCGTGAGTGTAGAGCACCACGAACCACGCCGTACCGAAAGCATAGCAGACGATGAGCGATACGAGCAGAGCCGCCGCTCTCACGGGTATGGAGTTTGCCGACTTGCCCGCTATCTTCTTTATCCCCGCCGCCACGAGGGGGCAGAGAAGGAAGCCGAGGATATATCCGCCCGTCGTACCCGAGAGCACGCCTATGCCGCCCTTGAAGCCCGAGAACACGGGCGCTCCCGCCGCTCCGAGCATTATCCAAACGGCGATGGCTGTCATGCTGCACTTCGTTCCAAGGAGTTCGATAGCCGCAAACACTGCGAAGGTCTGCAAGGTAACGGGCACCGTCAGCGGCACCGATATCCACGAGCATATCGCCAGAAGCGCGGCGAATACCGCACAATACGTCATTTCCCTTACCGAGAACACCGATCTGTCCATTTTTTTAACCATAAAAGCCTCCCATAGATTTCCATAATATACCTGCTATCTCCCAAAAAAAGAGCCCCACACGATGTGAGGCGGAACATGAAATGAAATAAAACTATGTGTAGAACAAAAGAAAGGAGACAACAAAACGGATGTTAATATCAAACATTACTGAATGATCATCTTAACATCATCTATATTATATACCATTTTCACACGATAGTCAAGCACTTACGGAAAATATATTTTTTTGTTCACATATTTCGGCACATTGCACAATTTTTTTACTGTATTTTCATTTACTTAACGCCCGTCACTTGTTGTGATTGCGCAAGATATAAAAATATTAAACCGCGAAGCAGTTCATTCATACTAATTCCTAAAAGGTTAGTAGACAAAGATTGGTGCTGACGGCTCAGCAATCAAGGAAAGCGACCGCAGTTGTGGGTACAAGCACAGCTTGTA
>CACZJT010000069.1 GCA_902781565.1 uncultured Ruminococcus sp. | reverse complement strand
CGCGGGTGTCTGAAAGTTAAACAACAAACTATTTTTGGCGTAGCCAAAAATGCCGCGAACTTCGTGCAGGGCTCTGCCCTGCCAAATTATGATTTATCCAATAAACAGCCTGAGAAATGGAGTTATTATGTCTATGAATGAATTTGACGTGCTCAAACGCAGATGCCTTGAACGCTTTTTCGGCTCGCTCAATGATATGCAGCAAAAAGCCGTTTTTAAAGTACACGGACATCTTCTGATACTTGCAGGTGCGGGAAGCGGTAAGACTACCGTGCTTATAAACCGTATCGCCAATATGATCTACTTCGGCGACGCCAGCGAGTATGAGGACGACAGACCTCACGGCAGCGAGGACATCGAATTCCTCAAAGCATATGCCGACGGAAAGACCGACGACAGCCCGCGCCTTGCGGAGATCATCTCTCACAGCGCGGTGAACCCCTGGAATATCCTTGCGATAACATTCACCAATAAGGCGGCAAATGAACTTAAAGACCGTCTTGCTTCCATGCTTGGCGAGACCGACGGTCAGGTACGCGCCGCGACTTTCCACTCAGCCTGCGCGAGGATACTCCGTGCAGAGTGCGAAAGACTGGGCTATAAGTCCTCGTTTACGATCTATGATACCGACGACTGCCAGCGGCTCATCAAGAACGTCATGAAGGAGCTTGACATCTCCGAGAAGATATTCCCGCCGCGGGCTATGATGTCCGCTATCTCCGCTGAAAAGAACCGCATGGTCTCCCCCGAGGAATTCTACAAGAAAAGCATAGACGATGTGCGCAATCGCGAGATTGCTCGTATCTACAAGGCTTATAACACCCGCCTGTTTGAAGCGAACGCTATGGACTTCGATGATATCCTCGTCAATACCGTCCGCTTATTCGAGCAGAACGATGATGTTCTCGATCACTATCAGAACCTCTATAAATATATCCTCGTGGACGAGTATCAGGACACCAACAACGTGCAGTTCAAGCTCATAGAGATGCTCGCCCGCAAGTACGGCAATCTCTGCGTTGTCGGTGACGACGATCAGAGCATTTACCGCTTCCGCGGGGCTACCATAGAGAACATTCTGAACTTTGAAAAGACTTTCCCCTGCGACCCCGAGACCGATGTGATCCGTCTTGAACAGAATTACCGCTCCACACAGAATATCCTCTCCACCGCCAATGAGCTTATCGCTCATAACGAGGGCAGAAAGGGTAAGACCCTCTGGACGGATATGGGCGACGGCGAAAAGGTAGTCGAGCATCAGGCGGTAAACGAACGCGCCGAAGCCCGCTACATCGCGGGTATCATCAAGGAGAATGCGGAAAAGGGTATAAAATACAGCAGCCACGCGGTACTCTACCGCATGAACGCCCAGTCCAATATCATCGAGCAGACCTTTATCCGCGAGGGTATACCTTACACGGTATTCGGCGGACTGAAATTCTATGACAGAAAAGAGATAAAGGATATTCTCGCCTATCTAGCCGTGATACATAACCCCACCGATGTGTTAAGGCTCAGACGTATCATCAACGAGCCGAAGCGCGGTATCGGTGACGCTACCGTGACCGCCGTTGAGCAGATAGCTTCCGACCTGGGCGAATCGCCCTTGCAGATACTTCGCGACTGCGAATCCTATGCGCCTATCGCCAAGAAAAGCAAGGTGCTTCTCGGTGTCGCTGAGATATTCGACAAGCTCATAGAAGCGAGCGAGACTATGAAGCCATCGGAGCTTCTTGATGAAGCTCTCTCAGTGACTGGCTACGCCGATATGCTCGAAGCTCACGGCGAGGAGGGCAAGAACCGCCTTGAAAACATCGCCGAGCTGAAATCCACCATGATAAACTACGAGGAAACTGCCGAGGAGCCTACTCTTGACGGATTTTTGGAGGAGATATCCCTCTACACCGACATAGACAAATTCGACCCCGACGCAGACAGCGTTTCGCTGATGACCATTCACTCGGCTAAGGGTCTGGAGTTCGACTATGTGTTCGTACCGGGCATGGAGGAGAACGTGTTCCCCTCTGCCAGAAGCAGCGAGACCACCGAGGATCTGGAGGAGGAGCGCAGGCTCGCATACGTTGCCATGACCCGCGCGAGAAAGCGCCTTTGGCTCGTTCATTCGGCTATGCGTATGCTCTACGGACGAACAAATGTGAATCGTCCCTCGCGCTTCCTCTCGGAGCTTCCCGAGGATACGGTGGAGCATACCAAGGAAGAGCCGCCCGCAGGCTTCGGAGCGCCCCGCCGTCCCCAAAAGCCCGATTATTCCCACGAAGCCTCCGACGTCCTCGAACGCCGCCGCAGGAGCATGGCTCAGACAGACAGCTCCGCCAGCTTCAAGGCGGGCGACACGATACTCCACCCCAAGCCCGACTGGGGCAGGGGAGTGGTGCTCTCCGCAACGCCTATGGGCGGCGATACCCTGCTTGAAATAGCCTTCGATACCTGCGGCACAAAGAAGATATTCGCCAACCACGTAAAGCTGAAAAAGCTCTGACAAAGAAAAAAGCCCCCGAAACGGTTCGCCGCTTCGGGGGTCATTTTTATCGTGTTATTCGTATCTTAATGCATCTATCGGGTTGAGCCTTGCGGCTTTTACCGAGGGGATAAGTCCGAATACGATACCTACCGCCATGGAGAATACGACCGATACGACTATGGCGGGCGTGGATATCGCCACGGGTACTTCCGCCATTTTGGAGACTACCTGCGCCAGTCCTATGCCGCAGATAACGCCTATCAGTCCGCCTATGCTGGTGAGCACCGAGGCTTCGGTAAGGAACTGGAGCGCTATCCTGCCTTTTCTCGCGCCGAGAGCCTTTTTAAGTCCTATCTCTCTTGTACGCTCGGTAACGGATACCAGCATTATGTTCATAACGCCTATACCGCCGACCAGCAGGGATATCGAAGCTATCCATATGAGCATACTGTTCGTTGATGAGCTGAGATCCTGCATCTTCTGAGCCTGCTCCAGCAGGTTCTCGCTCTTGTAGGCGAATTTGGAATTTTCGCCCGTGGTCAGGTACTCGTTGAGAAGGTCGGCAGTGCTCTTACCCACGGTCGTCATGCTGTCGGTGTTCACAGCCTTTGCTATGACGTTCTGCGGCTCGTCGTATTTGTATATGACGGGCCATATCTCCGAGGGCAGAAAAATCTTGCTGCCGTCCATCTGATTATACATCCAGTAGTCGTCAACGGAGTTTATGACAGGCTCGAATTCCGTGGTCTGCGCCACAACGCCTATTACAGTAAAGGGTTCGGATTCGATGTCAAGTGTCTTCCCTATGGGGTCGTCTGAACCGAAGATCGCGGATACCACCGTCTGATCTATAAGGCATACCTTAGAGAAACCCTCGTAATCCTTTGGCGAGAAACCCTTGCCCCTGCATACCTGATACCCGTCCGTGGCAAGGAAGGTGTCGTCTATGCCATAAATCGTAGCTGATTCCAGCGCCGTTCCGCCGTAGTAGATGTTGTCAACGTAGTTGTGCTGTCTGTATACGGTGCATTTCTCGACGCCCTCAAGCTCGCTTATGAGCTTTTTTTCCTCATCGGTTATGACAGGCACGCCGTCGGGCACGCTCTGCCATGCGAAGTTTACCTCGTCCTCGCCCTGACAGAGCCTTATCTTCACGGTGTTGTTGCCCGAGCCGATAAGATTGTTCTTTATCTGTTCGTTCGTTCCCTTGATGGTGGAAACTATCGCGATGATAGCCGCGATACCGATTATGATACCAAGCATCGTAAGGAAAGAACGTATCTTGTGCGAAAAAATTCCCTGAAAGGAAAGTCTTACATTTTCAAGCATTTATGTCTCCTTACCTCCGCTTACCAAATTGCCTCGTCGGTCTCGCGGGTCTTTACGCCCTCCTTGACGTCGTTGCCGTAGGGGAAGCATATCATGTCATCAGCGGAAAGTCCCTTCATGACCTCAATGCTCGACCCCCAGACTATCCTGCCGGTCTTGACATACTGCTTTTTCAGCAGACCGTCCTCGTCGGCTTTCATGGCGTAGTATACCGAGCCTTCCTTGTGCAGATAGCAGAGGGGTATGATAAGGTCGGCAGTCTGTTTCTGGTTCTCGTCGGCGGGGATATTGACAGAAACATAGTGGTCTACCACGAGCGCCGGATTGTCCTTTACATCGGCGGTCACGAGGAACACGCTGCTGTTGGGATTGGTACCGTAGCTCTGATAGGAGGCAGGCTCCTCTTTCAGTCCCGTTATGACAGCAGTGAAAGATTCGCCCGTATCGTAGGCAATGCCCGTGACCTCCGCGCCGACGGGGAACTTATAGAGCTGCATCTCAGATACGCTGATATCAAGACTTACTCCCGCCTTGCCCTGTATGATGATAAAGGGTAGCGATTCGTCATCAAAGTCCTCGCCTTCCTCGTCCATGCCTTCCTCGTCCATATCTCCTTCAAAGCCCTCCTCGCCCTCGGGAACATACGCCGAAGTTTCGTCGCCGACTCTCGTTACCACGCCGTCGATCTTCGCGACTACCTTGCCGTCCTCCTTGCGTTTCAGACCGTGATCGTATTCGAGCTGTGCGCTCTTGAGGTTAAGCTCCAGGTCTTTGAGCTCGACCTGCTGTTCCTTGATCTTTTCGGCAAGCTCCGCACGGGTGTACATATAGTTCTCGTCGTTCGGGTCTTCGGAGTCATTATCGTCCGCGAAGTCGTCGCCGTTCTCGTCCTCGCTGTCATCAAGATCGTCGAAGCCGTCGTCTTCGCTGTCGTCGGTGAAATCGTCATCGTCGTCGAGGAAACTGTCGTCCTCGCTGTCGTCCTCGAAGTCCTCGCCCTCATCGTCGAGGTCGCTGTCGGTATCCTCGGGCTCTTCCTCCTCTGAGGAGCTGTCGGGCTCACTTTCTTCGGGCTCTTCATAGCCGTCATCGCCGTCGTCCCAGCCGTCATCGCCGCCTTCGTCTTCCCAGTCATCTCCCCAGTCGTCGCCGTAATCGTCGCCCTCGTCCCAGTTTTCGTCGCCGCCGTCGTCGTAGCTCTCGTCCTCGGACTCCTCGGGCGGTATGTAAACGAAGAACATTCCGCACTTGCCCTGAGCGGAGCCGTCATATGCGTAGGTGTTGCGCTTGTTTATTACGCCGTCTCCCGCCTTCCAGTCGTACTCCTCGAGCTTTTCATCATTGGCGCCGTCAAGCTCCCACATATAGATGATCTCTTTGTCCTCGTTGTAGACATAGAGCACCGCATGGGTCTTGGATTCCTTGATCTCCTTCATGAAGTTTGCTTTTATCTCGGTAGAGGCATAGCAATTATAGATGAAAGCCCCGCTGTCCTCCTCCACGCCGTCCGCGCGTGCGATGGAGTCAAGTACTGTGCGTATCTCGGGCTCGGGCTCCGTTTCCGCAGCCGAAGACTCCTCTTCGGAGGAATCGTCAACAGGCTCGGGCTCGGGTTCGGGATCGTCGGGATATATCGGCTCCTCGGGTTCCTCGGGTTCTTCTGTCTCGGTCTGTGAGCTCGTGGTCACGGGAGCGATATAAGATGTAGTTGTAGTTGTGGTAGTTGTAGTCTTTGGTTTTGTTGTAGTGGTAGTCGTAGTCTCCTCGGAGCTTTCTTCTTCCTCGGAGCTGTCCTCATTGTCCGCTTCGCTCTCCTTCGGAGCAAGCTCGGAGGGCTGTAGGCTTTGCAGTCTTTTCAGCTTCCTGTCCGCTTCCTTGATCTCCTGCTCGATAACGGCGATCTGGTTCTTACGCTGCTCATTTTGCAGCTCCAGCACGGTGGTGTCATATATCAGCAGAGTGTCGCCTTTTTTGACCTTATCTCCCGCCTTTACGCAGACCTTTTTGACCATGTTCTGACCGTCCAGCTCCACGTTCTGTATGCTGCCGGAAGTCACTACCGCTTCTGTGGTCTGTTCGTTGTCCATGTAGTAGTCCTCGTTGATCTGGCTCACCGAGATAACGTCAACGATGCGCTTATCGTCCTTGTTCTGCTGATATTTTTTGTAACCGAAATAGCCGCCGCCCGAAATGATCGCAAGACAGAGAAGTGTGATTATTACCTTTTTCACTCGGCAGCTGTCTCCTCTCTCTGTTCGCTTATCTCATCGTCCGTTCCCTCCTTGGAAAGGTCGATAACGGGCGAGGAGATATGAGGCTCGTGATGGAACTGTCTGTCATCGTCAAAAAGCTCACCGTCGCGGATAAATACCATGCGCTTTGCTCTCTCGGCGATCTCCATAGCGTGAGTTATCATTACTACGGTAACGCCTTCGCTGTTGAGCTCACCGAAAAGATCCATTACCTGCTCGCCCGACTTTGTATCGAGCGCACCTGTGGGTTCGTCAGCCAAAAGAAGTCTCGGCTTGTTCACGATAGCCCTTGCTATAGCGACTCTCTGCTTCTGACCGCCCGAGAGCTGTGTGGGCTTGTGGTACATTCTGTCCTCGAGCCCGACTCTTGCGAGGGCTTCCTTTGCTCTGCGGCGGCGTTCGCTCTTCCTTACTCCCGCGTAAAGCAGCGGCAGCTCAACGTTTTCGAGCGCCGACTGTCTCGGGAGCAGGTTGAAGTTCTGGAACACAAAGCCTATCTTGGCATTGCGTATGATCGAGAGCTGCTTGTCGTGGCACTTGGCGATATCCACGCCGTCGAAAATGAATTCTCCCGCCGTCTGCTTGTCAAGGCAGCCGACTATGTTCATCATTGTGGATTTTCCCGAACCCGAGGGTCCCATAATAGCCACATATTCGCCGTTCATGACCTTGAAGTTCACCTTTTTGAGTACGGGTACGGGCATCTTATCTATATAATATGATTTGTCAACATCTTTGAGCTGTAAAATAACATCTGACATTTCTTCACCGCCTTCTCATTCTTCTTCCTGATCGAAGCCGAAGTCTTCGTCGGCTTCTCCCGCGTATTCGTCCTCATCGTCGAAGTTCGCGTCCTCGTCCTCTTCACCGAAGTCAACATCGAAACCGTCATCGCCGCCGTCGGCTTTGAGTCCCTCGAATTCGTCGCCTTCCTCGCCTTCATCAGCTTCCTCGGGAACGGTGGCTTCCTCGTAGTTGTCCGTGGTCTTCATGCCTACTTTGAACTCATCGGAGGGGTAGGCTATCATATCGCTCTTGTCGAGACCTTTTACGATCTCGCAGTCGCCGTTTTCCTCGTCCTTTTCGCCTATAGTGACCTCGCGCTTTTCGAGCTTTTCACTGTCCTCCTTCTGAGCCCATACATAGGTCTTTGAGCCCTCCTTCACAAGGAAGTCCTCATAGAGCCATATGCCCTCCTTGGGCTTTTCGCCGCTGTCGCCTATGCCCTCGGGGTCGGGTTCGATGATTATATGCTGTCCCAGCATGAGCCCATCAAAAGACTCGGGCTTGATGTAAAAGCTGTATTTGGAGGAGGTGCTTCCCTCTTCTCCGCCGCCCATGTAATAAAAATCCTCGTCGGTGTTGCTGTTGGTCTGGGGCTTGGTGTCTATGCTCGAGATAACGCCGCGCCATACCTTGGTATCGTCTATGCGCGAGCGTATGATAACGGGCATATCAACATATATCTGCTGTATGAGCTGTTCGTTTATGGTACCCTTTACGGTGTAGTCATCTCCGCGGGATATGCTCACCAGTACGCCGCCCTCCATCGTATCGAGGTTGTCGAGATCGGCGACCTTTTTAACTATGCCGTCGAGGGTGGATTTGACTTTGTTGTTTTTCAGAGCCTTTTTCTTTTTCTCTATGTCATTCGCCTGTGTTTTCAGGTCGTATTCCGACTTGGCGATATCGCTCTGTAGGGAAAGTATCTGCGTGGTGAGAGAGGTTATGTTCTCGGCGTTTGCATTAGCCTTTTCCTTTTGCAGATCCGCAAGCTGTACCTTGTTGGTCTCGATCTCGTTCTGGGTCTTTTCGTATTCGACCTGAGCCTGGTCTACCTCGAGCTGTAATGCTTCATCGTCGTAAACGAACAGTACATCGCCCTTCTTGACAGTATCACCGACCTTGACCTTGACCTTCTTGATCTTTTTTTCCGAGTCATATTTGAAGTCCTCGGTCTTCTGTGTTTCGATAACTCCCGTGAAGCGGCTCCCCGAAAGGGTCATACCGCCTGCGGAGTTTATCTCCCTGACGGGCTGAACGTAGACCGTTCCGGCTGCCGTGCCGATACCTCCCGATCTCCAAACTCTGTAGCCCGCGTATCCGCCGCCTCCGAGTACCGCCAAAGCGACCACTGTAGCGACGATCTTCTTAACTGCCGGCATTTTGTTTCCTCCTTCTGAATCTCTTTCTTTATCAGTGCCGAATAACACTATATATAATTATAGCACTATTTTCCGAATTGTCAATAAACAATTTTTATTTTAAGAGTTTTGCAGTATTTTCCTGAAAGATATCTCGAAAAATGCGGTCATATTGCACTAACAGCCGAACTGCATTTTGTAAATAATAACGTTGCCACAGAATGCTCTTTCGGGAAAAATGTGCGCAATACCGCAGTTTCGCAGTCTGCCAAAAGAATTATACATTATAAGGCAGTGAATGTCAATAAGCCCTCCGAAACTTTCATCTCATTTTTCACGTTCACACAAATAAATACCATATTTCGGAAGAGTTTTCCGATATGCTCCCCTAAAAACAGCTGTCCTGAAATGTATCGTATATCTGCGCATATAAACGAATTTTCAGCATGAACTATTGTTCATGCGTGCGCCTTGATAAAATCCGTTTCTGCACGAATCTATTGTCGGCTTTGAAACAGAGGGGAGTATAAGTGATACAACAGACTTCCTCGGAAAACTGCGTTTTGTAAATTCACAAAAAGTTCAGGATTTCAGTAAACCGAATTTATCCATTTTACTTGACACTAAAGTTTTGCAAATGATATAATACTATTATAGCGATCTTTGCGAGTTTCGCTCCCGCCGCCGACGCATATTTTAAGTCATGTCAGCGGCACTGAAAATGATTATCGTGGTTCTTTATAACAGGAACTGCGATATTTTGTTTTTGTTTCCGTACCACATCATACGGACTATCTTGCATACATCAAAACAAAGGAGCATTTTTTATGCATAAGGAATTTCTTATGGGCAACGCCGCGATAGCCCGCGGTGCGATAGCCGCGGGGCTGAACTGCGTTTCGGGCTATCCGGGTACGCCCTCGACCGAAGTGCTCGAAACAGCCGCTAAGTTCAATACCGACGGCAGGCTGTACGTGGAGTGGTCGGTGAACGAAAAGGCAGCTCTCGAGCTGGCGGCGGGCGCGGCTTACTGCGGCGCAAGAACTATGGTCACAATGAAACAGGTGGGACTGAACGTAGCTTCCGACCCGCTCATGAGCCTTGCTTACATAGGCGTAAAGGGCGGAATGGTCGTCCTCGTCGCGGACGACCCGGGTCCCATATCCTCGCAGACCGAACAGGACACACGCACTTTCGCAGCGTATTCCAAGCTGCCCTGCTTCGACCCCTCGTCGGTGCAGGAGGCTTATGAAATGATACAGCAGGCTTTCGAGCTTTCCGAGAAGTATCACACCCCCGTGCTGTTCCGACCCACTACCCGCGTCTGTCACGGCTATGCTTCGATAGACGTCAGGGACGAGGAAGAGTACGTTGTCAATAAGCCCGAGGGCTTCAGGCGCGACCCCTCGAAGTGGGTCATCTTCCCGCGACTCTCCTTCAGAGCGCATACCGAGATAGAGAGGCGCAATGCTGAGCTTTCCGCAGTCCTCTCCGAGAGCGGGCTTAACCCCGCCGAGAACAGCTCTGCGGGAAAGAAGGGCATTGTAACTCACGGCATCAGCTACACCTACGTGAAGGAAGCTCTTGCGGCGCTGGGCTGCGAGCTGCCCGTTTTGAAGATAGGCACTCCGTTTCCCTTCCCCGAGCAGGCGGCGCTTCAATTCCTCGCGGGAAAGGACGAGATACTCTGCGTGGAGGAGCTTGACCCCGTAATCGAGCGTGAGCTTACCTTCATCTGCGGAAAACATCACCTCTCCGCAAATATCTTCGGCAAGCTGACGGGCAACATCGCGGCGGCGGGCGAGAACACCATCGCTTCGGTGACTAAGGCTGTTGCGGAGTTCGCGGGGCTTGACCTCCCCGAAAGGGAAGTCCCCAGCGAGCCGCCCAAGCTCCCCGTGCGCCCTCCCGTGCTTTGTGCGGGCTGTCCTCACAGGGCGAGCTTCTTTGCGGTAAAGACGGCTATGCAGGGCAAAAAGAGCGTTTTCTGCGGCGATATCGGCTGCTACACCCTCGGCAACGCCATGCCCCTCGATATGGTGGATACCTGCCTTTGCATGGGCGCGGGCGTGAACATCACGCAGGGTATAGGCAAGGTAGAGCCCGACACCAACTGCTTTGCTTTCGTGGGGGATTCGACCTTCTTCGCTTCTGCGATAACGGGTGCGGTCAATGCGGTCTATAACCAGGCAGACATGACCCTTGTTATCCTCGATAACTCCACTACCGCCATGACGGGACATCAGCCCCACCCGGGAACGGGCAAAACGATGATGGGTCAGGTAGTCGATAAGGTCAGCATAGAATCCGTGCTGCGCGGCGTGGGCGTTAAGACCGTCGAGACCGTTGACCCTCTCGACCTCAAAGCCGCCGTGGACTGCGTTAAGCGCGTTTCCGCCGAAAAGGGCGTGAAGGCTATCATCTTCAAGTCCCCCTGCGCAGTGCTTATCAAGAGCGGAAAGCCGGCTTACATCGACCCCGACAAATGCCGAAACTGCAAGCGCTGCGTGAAGCTGCTCGGCTGCCCGGGTATCGTTATGCGTGACGGCAGACCCGTCATAGAAAACTCGCTCTGTACGGGCTGCGGGCTCTGCTCGCAGGTATGCCCCTTTGACGCCATAGGAGGTGGAAGAAATGCCGACTAATATACTTATCTGCGGTGTGGGCGGACAGGGGATAGTCCTCACATCGAAGCTGATAGCCGCCGCTGCTATGGCTGCGGGCATGGAGGTAAAGAGCGCCGAGACTATCGGAATGGCTCAGAAGGGCGGGAGCGTTTTCAGCTTCCTGCGCGTGGGGGACGGCGCTTACTGCCCCATGTTCGGCGAGGGCTGCGCGGATATCCTCATAGCCTTTGAGCCTGCCGAAGCCGTGAGAATGCTGCCCTATCTGAAAAAGGACGGCAGTATCATCGTAAACACCCACGCCATAATGCCCGTTACGGCTGCACTCGGCGGCTCGGACTATACGGGGAAGGAAATGCTCGGATACCTCGCAGAGCAGTCCGACAATGTGGAACTCGTGGACGGGGAGAAGGCTTGCGCGGAGGTAGGCTCGCCCCGCGCCCTCAACATGATAATGCTCGGAGCAGCCGTCCGTTCGGGCGTACTGCCGTTCGGCATCGAGGACGTTGAGGACATCATGAAAAAGACCGTAAAGCCTCAGTTCGTCGAGATGAACAGCAGGGCGCTCCGCTACGGCGAATAGGACAGGAGTATCATCAATGAAGACAGCACTTACTATTGCGGGAAGCGATTCGAGCGGCGGCGCGGGGATACAAGCCGATATCAAGACCATGACCGCTCACGGGGTCTATGCCATGAGCGCGGTGACGGCTCTGACGGCGCAGAACACCCTCGGGGTGAAAAGCGTCCTCGATTCTACGCCCGGATTTCTTGCCGACCAGCTCGACTGCGTGTTCACCGACATCTTCCCCGACGCGGTGAAGATAGGAATGGTGTCCTCGGCGGCGCTGATAGAGGTCATCGCGGACAAGCTGACACAGTACAAAGCGCGGAACATCGTCCTCGACCCCGTTATGGTGGCGACCAGCGGTGCGGCGCTCATGGCAGGCGGCGCGGTATCGGCGCTTGCGGAAAAGCTGATACCGTTAGCGGACATCATCACCCCGAACATTCCCGAAGCGGAAGTCCTGACGGGTATGAAGATAAGCACCCCCGCCGATATGGAAGCTGCGGCGCGGGAGCTTTTCGGGAAATACGGCTGTGCGGTATTGGTCAAGGGCGGTCACTGTCTTAACGACGCCAATGACTGCCTGTTCCGTGACGGTGAGGGTGTCTGGATAAACGGCAGACGTATCGAAAACCCCAACACCCACGGTACGGGCTGCACTCTTTCGAGCGCCATAGCTTCGGGTCTTGCCCTCGGTTACGACCTGACCCTTGCGGTGGAGAGCGCAAAGCGCTACCTTTCGGGAGCGCTCGCTTCCATGCTCGACCTCGGACACGGTTCGGGACCCCTCGACCACACTTTTTCGGTCACGCCGTTTGCGGAATGATAAATGAATAAACAAGCCCGACCGCTGCTCTGAGGCACACGGTCGGGCTTTTGCTATGGGGCATTTGGTACGGATTCACTTGTTCTTTCTTCTTACAGCGGCAGCCGCAGCTATAAGTCCCGCGAGGGTGACGGTCACGGCAGCGCCCGCGCCGGTGTTCGGGTTCTCGCCGCCCGAAGCCGCCGCAGAGCTGTTCGCTGCGGGAGCGGCTGTTACCGAGGCGGCAGAGGAGCTTTCCGCGTGCGATGACGTATCGTAAGTCCACTCCATCGGGCGGTACTCGTACTTCGCTATTTTTGCGGCGGACTGCCTGCCGTATCTCTGCGCCGAGAAGTCGGTGGGCTGTATCAAGGGCTTTTCGGGAGCGGAAGATGACGGCTCATCGGGTACGGAGGACGAGGGCTCATCGGGAGTTTCGGGCTCGGAGCCCTCGCCTGCGAGCTTCGTTCTGCCCTCGCCGCAGGGGTCGCTGTATTTTTCGGGTATCTCGCCGCCCAGGGCTTCCGTTATGTAGGCTGACAGTGCGTCAACGTCCTTGACACCGAGGTCTGTAAGGCTCTTGCAGCCGCCTATGAACACCCAGCCGTCGCCGCCGTCTTTCAGACGGTAGTCCGCCGCGGTTATGGTATAGGTCTTTTCGGGGTCGAGGGCTTCGCCGCCGACCAGCACCTCTTTGACCCTGTATTCGCCCGTAACGTCCGTGAAAACACCGTATTCGTTGACGGAAACGCTGCTCTTTACGCTCGGGTCGAAGGTGTATTCAAGCCCCGAGAAGTGCGGGAATGCGCCGCTTTCCCCGGGGTAGTCCTTAATGCAGAACTCAATGAGATCGAGCAGCTGCTGCCCCGTTATCTCCGCAGTATAGCAGTTGTTGTCAAAGGGGTACAGATCAAGGAGGGTCGATAGCGTTATGTCTCCTGCTTCTATGCACTTTCTTATATCGCCGCCGTTCGCCATGCCGATATCCGTCTTGCCTATGTATCTGTAGGCGTCGGCGCAGAGGTCGGAAAGGTTGGTATCCGCGGTGCGTACCCTGCGTAAGCCTGTCTCGGGGTCGGTGTCATAGAGCTTGAAATCTGTGTGTCCGAGCTTCACGGAGAGCTTTTCGTTGAGCTCGTTTTTCAACTCGCCTATCTTCGCATTTACAGCCGCATCGACGAACCTTCCGTCCCGCTCCGGGACCGAAAGATAGCTGTCCTCCGCAAACCCGAGGGAGCTGTCTGGCTCGGGAACGCTGTCGATAAGCTCGGTAGTCAGTCCGTCCTTGCCTATGGTGAGCTTGCCGATGTTTGCGAGCTTGGTGCCCGTCTGGGTGATGATGACTTCCTTGCCGTCCTTGTCCGCAGCTTTAAGGCAGGGCGTTACCTCGTGGGAATGTCCGTCTATCACCACGTCTATGCCGCTCGTCTTTGAAACAACGGTGGGAGCGCTGCACTGTTCTTCCTTGGTCGATTCGCCAAGATGTCCCAGCAGTATAACGTAGTCCGCGCCCTCGGCTCTCGCGCTGTCAACGTTCTTTTGTACAACGTCGTAAAGCACGCCCTCGCTCTGGCAGAAATCGTATATGTACTCGCCCTCCTCGTTTTGGAAAAAGGTCGGGGTCGATGTGGTGAAGGTCTCGGGTGTGGTGACTCCCACAAAGGCTATCTGCTCATCGCCGAGGTCGAATATCTCGTAGGGCTTATACACGGGTGCGGTGCTGCCCTTCAGCATGAAGTTGCAGCTGATGTAGCCGCACTCCAGCTCCGAAGCCCGCTCCGCGAGGACGGGTACGGTGTAATCGAACTCGTGATTGCCGAGGGTCGCAGCGTCGTAGCCTACCGCGTCCATAAGCTCTATGATACTTTTCCCCTTAGTGACCGAACCTATGGTAGCGCCCTGTATGGCGTCGCCCGCGTCAACGAGAAGGACGTGCTCATGCTGTGCTTCCATCTCGCGCTTATAGAGGGCAAGCCCGTCATAGCCTATGGTGTCATCAATGCCGCAATGTACATCGTTGGTGTAGAGTATCACGATGTCATCTACTTTCTCTGCCGTACCCTCCGCGAATGCCGTGAGCGAAAACGCTCCCAATGCGGCAGCCGCTGCTGCGGTCAAAGCGATGATTTTTTTCATATCATTTTTCTCCTATATCGTAAATTCGGCGAAATCGCCGTCAGCCGTGTCCTCGTCCTGCGGCGGGGCGCTGTAGGTGAGCCCGCCCGAGGTTATGAACTCCGAGATATCGAGTGAGGGCTGCTGCATGATGATGTCGAGCAGCTCTATGAAGTCACGTATCACCTCGCGGGGGGTGATGTGGCTGTCCGCGCCGATGCGCCCGAACTCGTCCTTGATGAAGGCTATGAGGTCGTCCTGACCTATGCGCCGTTCGTATGAGTAAAGCTCCGCGTGTATGTCCGAGAGCTTTTCGGTCAGCACCAGCATTTCCTCGTAGGTCAGCGGCGTGAGCCTTATGACGGGGGCGAGCATATCCTTGAACTGCGAGCCGCCCTCCGTATCTCCGACAGCCCGTCCGAAGCGCCCCTCCGCGAGCCGTGAGCGCAGAGCCTCGTAGCTGTAAACGCCCCTGCGGGTGTCCTCAATGCACTGCGGAGTGCCGCCCATGATGAAGCCGATGTACCGCGCCTTGCCTTGCAGGGTGTCGTTGTACATGGTGAGCATTTTTTCGTAGTTGTACTGGCGGGTGATGCTGTTGGGTATCTTGTAGATGTTCACAAGCTCGTCTATGAGCACGAGAAGCCCGCCGTAGCCCGCCATTTTAAGGAACACGGCAAGGAGCTTTATGTATTCGTACCAGTCATCGTCGGTGATGATGATGTTCACGCCGAGCTCGTTTTTTGCTTCGGTCTTGTTAGCGTATTCGCCTCTGAACCACTTGACCACACAGCCGCGCTTCTCATCATCGCCGTTCACTGCGGCGCGGTAGTACATGGTGAGGAGCTTTGCAAAGTCGAAGCCGTGTACCATCTCGTTCAGCGAGGAGATGACCCCGAATATCCTCTTTTCGACTGCCGCGCCGAATTCGGGGGAATTTGCTGAAAGCCCCGTTTCGGCTGCGGTCTCGGACTGTATGCCGCTTATCCAGCGGTCGAGTATCAGCGTGAGCGCCCCGCCGTCGGGACGGGTCTTGGTGGAGAGATTGCTTATCAGCTCCTTGTATGTGGCGAGTCCCTGACCCTTCGTGCCCTGCAATCTGCGTTCGGGGGAGAGGTCGGCGTCCATGACCGCGAAGCCCCTGTCCATTACATGAGCGCGTATGGTTTGCAGCAGAAAGCTCTTTCCGCTGCCGTAGCGCCCCACGATGAATCGGAAGGAAGCGCCGCCGTCGGCGATGATGTCCACGTCATGCAGAAGGGCGTCGATCTCCCTTTCGCGCCCGACGGTTATGTAGGGCAGCCCCGTCCGCGGGACAACGCCGCCTTTGAGCGAATTTATCACGGCGGAGGCTATCCGCTTCGGTATCTTCATCGGGGGATCATTCCTTTCAGTTCGTCTGCGTAATCTTCGATGACAGCAGGCTTGTCGCCGTCGAAGTCTATGACCGTGTCGCCGAACTCCTCAAAGAGCTTTTCGTTCACCGAGTCGGCTAATAGCGTAGGCAGCGACCCCGCCGACCTTGCGGCAGCGTCAAAGTCCCCGCCGTAGAGCAGAGCCCGCATGAACGCCCTTTCGCCCTCATTCAGGGGACATTCGCTTTCGGTAACTTCCTCCGCAGGCGCTTCCGCGGCGGGAGCGGGCTGTTCGGCGGGGGCTGTGATCTCGGGCTCGTCCTCATCGACTATCAGCTTGTCGCGTGTGATCTCCGAGGTGCGGCGGATATCATCGAGCTTCGAGAGATCGAATTCTATCTTCGGCTTCAGAGCTGCCCGACGCTGTTCGAGGTACAGCCCGAAAGCCTTGTCGATGTGCTCGGCGTAAGTCTTTTTCAGATCGCTGCGCTTTATCGTTTTTGCGGTGCCGAGGTTTTCCCGCATAAGGCTGTCTATGTCGCGGACGACCTTGCCGAGCTTGGGGCTTTTTGCCGTGAGGTAACAGCTCTCCTGCCAGAGCCGCCCCGATACGTAGAATCGCCGTGAATCGTTGATCTCGAAGCAGTCATTGCGGTCGTTGTCGGCGTAGAAGAATACCACGTTCCTGAACGGGTCGTACCACCGCGAGAGCCTGTACCCGAAAAGCCATGTGATGAAACTGCGTGAAGAGGTGAAGTGTTTCAGTCCCGCGAGGGTGCGTATCACGGAGCAGACCGCGGCTTTGTAGTCATCGGGAGCTTTCTTGTACCCCCGCGAGCCCGCGAGGTCGTAGTTCGATACGGTGAGCACCGCCGCGAAAAGCTCATTGTCGGAGCGCTCTGTGCAGTCGGTCAGCGCGGCAACGGCTTTGTCGAAGCTGTCCCGCTCCGAGTTTTCGAGCAGCGAGGGCGGCAGCCGGTAGTATATGACCACATCTGTCATGAGCTGCCTTACAATTCCGATGAGCCTGCCGGAGGTGAGCCGCGCGGTCATATCACCGAGCTTGTCGAATAACTCACGCGGCGTTCCCGCGCCAACGAGGTTCACAAGCTCCGAAAGGTACAGCTTGACGAAGGGCTCGGGAGCGGTCGAAAAGTCCCCCGAGCGGAAGGCTTCCCGCAGGGTGAAGTAATACCTCAGTTCATTTACCGTGAAGTCGCCGTAGAAACGCTTTCCCGCCGCGAGGTCTGCCGTGTATCCAAAGCTGTCCGCAAATCCCTCAGCAGCGCGTGCCTGCCGCACGAAGAGCCATTCCTTGGAGTGCAGCCTCGCCTCGGCGGAATACTCCATCTCACGTATACGCCGAATAGGTTCGGGGATATCCTCCGAAAGCGGCGGGGAAGTCGGCGCTGTCTTTGGCGGAGGTGCGGGACGTTCGACCGTAAGCTGTGAAGCGCGGCGGATTATCGGTTCGTCGCGGTATATCTTATCCGCAAAAAGACTGCCGTTTTTGATCTTGTCGTCGTTTAAGATGATACCGATAAGCTCCTCTGTGTCCATTCTGCTTCCTCCCCTCATAACGTATACATAATTATTATACTATTTCTGTAAGCATTTGTCAAGGGAATTATCGCGTTTGTAGAAAACAATGAGGTATTTTTATACAAAAAAGAACTTGAAATTTTCGCATTTTTGTATTATAATTAAATCATTATCAACAGACTTTTCCGAAAGTCGGGAACATGGGGTGAAACATTTGAAAAATTCGACTACATTCAAGGCTACCGATAAGATAAACGGCTTCGAGTGCCGCCCGGGGATATATACCTTAAACGGCGCTTCTGCAATGAGGAAAGCCGTCAATTTCACGATACATTCCTCCAACGCCGAGAGCTGCACCATAGTGCTTTTCAGACGCGGGGAGACCGAGCCCTACGCCGAGATACCGATACCCGACAACTACCGTATAGGCGATACATGGGCGATAATGGTCTACGATCTGGATATCTATGAGAACGAATACTGCTACCGCTTCACGGGGGAGTATGCTCCCGAAAAGGGTATGCTCTTCAATAGCAAGACCAATATCTTAGACCCCTACGCCCGTGCGGTCACGGGGCAGAGCAAGTGGGGGAAGCGCTCCGCTTCGGGCGACTGTTATCATGCGAGGATATGCACCGACGTGTTCGACTGGGGCAACTTCACCAAGCATGATGTTCCTTTCGGCGACCTCGTTATCTATGAGCTTCACGTCCGCGGTTTCACAAAGAGCCTTACCTCGGGGGTGAAGAACCCAGGGACGTTCGACGGCGTTATCGAGAAGATACCTTACCTCAAAGAGCTGGGGGTCAACGCCATAGAGCTCATGCCGATATTCGAGTTCGATGAGCTTTTCGAGGACAGGGAGTACAACGGCAGGAAACTCATGAACTACTGGGGCTACAATACCACCTGCTTTTTCGCGCCCAATACGAGCTACACCTCGGGCAAGGAGTTCAATCACGAGGGCGACGAGCTTAAAACGCTGATACGCACCTGCAACGAGAACGGGATAATGGTGTTCCTCGACGTGGTGTTCAACCACACCTCCGAGGGCAATGAGGACGGGCGTATCTTCTCGTTCAAGGGGCTGGACAACAGCGTCTACTATATGCTGACCCCCGACGGCAGGTACGTGAATTTCAGCGGCTGCGGCAACACCATGAACTGCAATCACCCCGTCGTGCAGCAGTTTATAATGGACTGCCTGCGCTACTGGGTCATAGAATACAGAGTTGACGGCTTCCGTTTCGACCTCGCTTCCATACTCGGGCGAAGCGAGGACGGCTCCCCTATGGAGAACCCTCCGCTGCTCAAAATGATAGCCTACGACCCCATTTTGAGCGGTGTGAAGCTCATTGCCGAGGCTTGGGACGCGGGCGGGCTGTATCAGGTCGGCAGCTTCCCTCACTGGAACCGCTGGGCGGAGTGGAACGGGCGCTTCCGCGACGATCTGCGCTGCTTCCTCAAAGGCGACAACTGCAAAGCGTGGGCGGCGGTGCAGAGGATAACGGGCTCTACAGACCTTTACCCGCCCGATATGCGCGGCATGAACGCTTCGGTAAATTTCCTCACCTGCCACGACGGGTTCACCATGTACGACCTCTATTCCTATAACGAGAAGCACAACCTCGAAAACGGCTGGAACAACACCGACGGCGACAACAGCCCGACCAGCTGGAACTGCGGCACCGAGGGCGAGACAGATGACAAGTCCGTGAACGACCTTCGTATGCGCATGATAAAGAACGCATTCTTAACGCTCATGTGCAGCAGGGGAGCGGTTATGTTCTACGCGGGGGACGAGTTCTGCAATACCCAGTTCGGGAACAATAACGCCTACTGTCAGGACAACGAGATATCATGGCTGGACTGGAGCAGGCTCGGGCGCTACGGCGAGATACACGATTTCGTGAGGGCAGCAATAGCCTTCCGCAAAAAACATGACGTTATCCGTAAAAGAACGGGTCAGTGTTCTTTCGGCTTCCCCGATATAAGCATACACAACACCTACGCATGGAACGACAATTTCCGCGACGACGACCATGTTATCGGAATAATGTTCGCAGGCAGGACCGACGGCTGTGACGATGCGGTGTTCATAGCTGTCAATGCCTACTGGGGCGAATGTCCCGCCGAACTGCCGAAGCTGCCGCACGGGTACGACTGGAGCATTGATCTCTACACGAACGTGCCCTATTCCTCCGATACCGATTTCAACAGGACTGTCCCCCGCGAGGGCAACATTCTGCGGCTCGCGCCGAGAAGCGCCGTCGCCGCTTCGATAAGAAAGCTGTGAGGTGAACGATATGAAGATCATAGACATTTCGCAGGAGGTGTTTTCCTGCCGAGTATTCCCCGGAGACCCCGCTCCCGAGATGAAAAGGACGATGAGCACCGAAAAGGGCGATATCTGCAATCTGACGTATTTTTCCATGTGCGCCCATAACGGAACGCATATAGACGCGCCGTTCCATTTTCTGACCGAAGGAAAGATCGTGGACAATGTCGGGCTTGACCCATTCGTGGGGGACTGTTATGTGGCAAGGCACGAGGGCGATGTCACTGCCGAGGACGCTTCAGCCATTATCGCAAAAGCCCGTGAGGTGAACGCCGCGGAGCGTATCATCATAGCGGGCAAAGCCACCGTCACCGCGGGAGCCGCAAGGGTGTTCGCCGAAGCGCGGGTGAAGCTCGTTGGGAACGAGAGCCAGACAGTGGGTCCCGAAAACGCCCCGAAGGAGGTACATCTGATACTTCTCGGCGCGGAGGTCTGCCTGCTCGAAGGGCTGGAGTTGGGCGGCGTGGGGGAGGGGAGATACTTCCTTAATGCCGCTCCGCTGAACCTGGGCGGCTGTGACGGAGCGCCTTGCAGGGCGTATCTTATCGCGGAATAAAATCGGGAGTGCGTGATCTGCGGGGAAAGAACAAGAACGCCGAAGGTGAAAAAATTTTTTTGAAATATTTTGTGCCACAAAACACGAATTTTTTTGAACCCACTCTTGCAATACCGGTTTTCTGCGAATTTATGCAGTTTTTGAAGAACTGTTGGTAGATAAAAATTTTCGGTCAGCACCGTTTTTCTACCAAATCGTCTACCAAATTCGCCCGA
>CACZJT010000068.1 GCA_902781565.1 uncultured Ruminococcus sp. | reverse complement strand
GCGCTTCGCGCTCCCCTGCCTAAGGGCTCCTCGCCCTTAGGAATCCTCGCCAGCCTCGCGCGGCTGGACCCGCTTTTTTGCTAACGCAATTTCTCCGTGAAGATTGTCTTTAGCCAAATAAACAGTGGGGCAAAGCCCCTTGAACGACTGCCGCGGGTGTCTGAGATTTCAGCTACAAATAAATTTTGGCGTAGCCAAAATGCCGCGAACAGCCCCGTGCGGGAGCACCCCTGCAAATTATGATTTTACGTTTTTTCAAAAAGGTCTTGCAAAATCTTTCCGAATGAGTTATAATGTATATAGACCACCTTGAACGGAGTGCTTTCATGGAAAAGATTTTGACACCATACCAAATGAGACAGGCTGAGACCGCAAGCGATAAACAGGGTATCTCCCTCTGGGAACTTATGCTCGCAGCGGGCGGTCAGCTGGCGGAGATCGTCTTCGTCCGCTCAAAACAACTTCACGCGAAAAGCGTGCTTATCCTCTGCGGTAAAGGCAATAACGGCGGAGACGGCTACGTCTGCGCAGCACGGCTCTCGGCGGCAGGGATAGAAACTACCGTATGTCAGCTCCTCGGCGAGCCTAAGACCGACCTCGCAAAAAAGGCTTACGCCCTCGCCGAAAAGGATAAGAACATCAAGATGTATCCCGACCTCTCGGAAAAGCCCATAACCGCCGATATCATCGTTGACTGCGTATTCGGGACGGGCTTCCACGGGGAGCTCGACAAACATCGCCGCCGCGAGTTCGGCATGATCTCCGCGGTCAAGGCGTATAAGATCGCCTGCGACCTCCCGAGCGGCGTTGACAGCCAGCGCGGTATCGCCGCCGATGGTACCTGCGTTTTCGATGAGACCGTCACTTTCCACGCCCCCAAGCTCGGAATGGTGCTGAAGCCCGCGCGGAGCTTCTGCGGAAAGATCACCGTCTGCGATATCGGCATAATGTTCGACCGCAAAAAGGACTGCGACGACAGGACGTTTATCCGCGAGATGTCCGCCGACGACCTCCATAAGATGATGCCTACCCGCCCCGACTACTCCTACAAAGGAACCTTCGGACGCCTTCTCATAATAGCGGGCAGCGAGAACTATATCGGTGCAGCGGCTATCGCTTCGCGTGCGGCGCTTCGGACGGGCTGCGGGATAGTCAACCTTGCCGCCCCAAAGAGCGTTATCACGGCTGTGGCAGGTCACGCGCCCGAGTGCGTTTACACTCCCCTGCCCTGCGGCGACGACGGCTGTATCGGCAAGAACGCCCTGCCGATACTCAGCGAGCTGCTGACCACCTGTGACGCGGTGGTGGCGGGCTGCGGTCTGGGTCAGACCGAGGGTACGAAAAAGCTCATAAAAGCGCTCATCAAAAAGGTCGAAAAACCGCTTGTCATCGACGCGGACGGAATAAATCAGCTCTCGAAGAATATAGATGTACTGAGGGACAAGAACTGTGAGGTGATCCTGACCCCGCACATCGGAGAGCTGGCTCGGCTGGCAGGCGTCAGCACCCATGACGCCGCGGCTTCCCGCTACGATCTCTGCCGCTGGCTCACCGACAATTACGATGTCACCCTGCACAGCAAGGATTCCACGACCATGACCTTCTCGGGCAGCGATGCATACATCACGAACTTCGGCAATTCGGCACTTGCAAAGGGCGGCTCGGGGGATATGCTCTCGGGTATCATCGGCTCTATGCTGGCACAGGGCGCACCGCCCGCCGAGGCTTGTATGCTGGGCAGCTACATCATGGGGCGCACCGCGGAAATGCTCTGCGAGGACAGCTCCCCCGCGGCGCTGACGGCTTCGGACATCATAGCGGGATTCAGGCACACGCTCACCGTTCTCTGACAAACAGCTCCTCCCTCGCGGGGGAGCTTTTTTTGCGAAAGTGAGGTATCGCCTTGAAAAAGATCATCGTAATAACTACAGCCGTTATGCTTGCGGCGGGATCATGCTCCTGCGGGAAAAAGCAGACTACCGAAAAGCCCGTGAAGCTCGCGGAGAAATTCACGCTCAATGCAGAGTTTTCAGACGGAGAGCTTGAAGCCGCCGCCGAAATGACCCGTGTTCCCGAGGGCTGGGAGATCACCATGACCGCTCCCGAGCGCGTCGAGGGTATGACATTTGAGCTTTCCGAAATGGAGTGCATGGCACGTTTCGGGGAGCTGAGCTACCCCGTCGCCACCGAGACCATGCCCGACAGTTCTCCCCTGCTCCTGACCGCGCGGGCGCTTGATAAGTGCGTGCTCAAAGGCAACAGCGGCACCGTCACGAGCCAAAGTTACCTGCTGACCTCAAAGGACGGCAAGCCCGACACCCTGAGGGTCGGCTCCATGACCGTCACACTGACCGACTACGAGCCCAAGTGACAAAAAGACCGCGCACCCCGAAAGGTACGCGGTCAAATCATTTACACGTTAAAATTCGGTCGGAGAATTACTCCTTAACTTCACCCTTAGAGAACTCCATGCCCTCGTAAACGGCGTTGCCCTTATCGTCGAAGGTGATGATACCGTCCGCAAGAACATCGGTGTTGTCCTCCTGCTCATAGCTTGCGCCGCCGGGAACGTTCTCCTCGGGAACAGCTATAACGTTACCGTCCTCGTCCTCAAATACGATGTCGGCGATGTAGAGGTCGATATGCTGACCGGGCTTCCATGCCATGAAGGTAACGTAGTTGGTCTCGTTATCCTTCTTGAACATAGCGGTATCCTTCAGACCGGGACGAGCCATTACCTCGGTGTAAGCCCACTGATTGCACCAGGGCTTCCAGTCGGGGTGTTCCTCGTCGCCGAGGAAGTAGTTGGAAACGAGGGAGTAGTCAACGAGGTTGCCGTCCCAAACGTCATTATTGTTGCAGCCGAATGCGCCGCCGTACCACATAACTGTTACAGGGAGCATGGTACCGTCATCATTTTCCTTCTGATCGCGGGCGATGCAGACAACGTCCATCTTCATAGTGAAGATCTTCTCCATGTCCTCCTCGTGACCCTTGAACAGCTTGTTCATATCAAAGCGGATCTTCGGGATCTGCCAAGGAGCGGACTTGGAAGCGAAGGGCTCATAAAGAAGCTCATTGCACTTGAGCATGGGAACGCCGCCGACCTCCTGAACGGTGAAATCAACGATAGCTTCATCGCCCTCGTAGTTCTCATCGCCAGGCTTAGCGCCGCCGACTTCCTCATTGAACATCTCAACGAATGCGTTTACATCGGTATCAGCCGCGAACTTCAGGGAAGCGTTCTCAAGGTTTTTGAGGGTCTTTCCGTCCTTGTTGAGGTCAGCTATCGGAACGAAGTCGATCTGCTGTGCATCGGAGGAACCTGCGTCCGCAGTTTCCTCAGCTGCGCTCTCCTCGGCAGCGGCGGTAGTGGTGGTCTCCTCGGCGGGAGCCTCGGTCTCGGCAGCTGTAGTCGTGGTCTCCTCAGCGGGAGCCTCGGTCTCGGCTGCGGTAGTCGTGGTCTCAGCGGCAGAGCTGCTCGAAGAAGATGAATCCGAGCCGCCGCAGGCTGTCATCATTGAAGCCGCGAGGATCGCAGCAACAGTGCAAGCCAAAAACTTCTTCATAAGTAATTACCTCCAAAATAAATGACAAAGATCAAAGTGATCTGCGTTTTCATACCTTACATTATATCACAATTCTATCTTCGTTTCAATATGTTATTTGCACAATCTTGAATAATTGTTTTGTAGATTTTCCACAGAAAACGATTACTTAAATATAAGAAATACACAAAAAGCCATGTCCCGAAGGACATGGCTTAGATTGCGAAAATTATGCGTTCGTATCAATCTCTTCTCTTGGAAACTACGATAGCAGCCGCTGCAACAGCGGTGATAGCAAGACCTACGTCCGCAGCAGCACCCGAAGCCGCGTTGGAGGTAGCATCGCTCTCTGCGCTGCCGTCACTTCCGCCGCCTGCGGGAGCAGCCGCACTGGAAGAAGTGGTGGTAGTGGTCGAGCTCTTGGTCGCACTTGCAGCTGTAGAGCTGGTAGAGGACTTGGAATCAGCCGAAGCCGCAGCAGTCGAGCTGCTCGAAGAAGCCGAAGCCGCAGCAGTCGAAGAAGAGGAAGAATCGCTGTTTCCTGCGTTAGCGGTATCGGTGGAACCCGCGTCTACGGTGTCCGCAGCGGAGCTTGTATCGGAAGCAGAAGAGCCGTCAGCCGCAGCGCTGGAAGTGTCAGCCTTGGAGTTGCTGTCGCCCGAACCGCCGCTTGTGGAGCTGGTGTCAGACTTGCTCTCGTCAGCCTTGCTTTCGTCTGCCTTGCTGGTCTCATCTTCCTTGCCGTCATCATAAGTCCATTCGGTCACTTCGGGGCTGGTGGAAGCTATATCGGAACCTGCATAAGTAAAGGTGCCGCTGTAGGTTGCATTATAGTAGCCGTTCTCCGTAACGCTCTCATCTGTAGCCTCGGCAGTGCTGGTCTTACCGCCGAACTGGCTGTTGATCTCATCAGAGCTTACTACGCAGTTCCAGCCATCAATATCCATTGCCTGACCGCTGGAAGGCATAACGAGATTGCCCTCTGCGCCCATTCTGAATATGATATATACATTCTCGTTCTCTGCCTTATCGGGATCGTAGGGGTGATACTCCCACTTGGCGTCGCTTCCGCATTCAACAGTTACCTCAAAGGTAAGAGCAGAAAGGTCATCATCGGTAAGAGTGATCTGAGCCCACTGACCATTGAACTTGGTCGGACCGGAATCCCAGTCATTCAGATAAGTTGCACCCTTCATGGTGTTCTCGGTAAAGGGAACCTCGCCCGCAACATCATCAGCGGGAGCGTCCGCGTTCCAAGACTTCTGTACGGTGTACATATAACCCTCGGAAACGCCTTCTTCACCGTTCCAGATGTTGTTGGTGGAGCTCGTTACCTTAATGGTAACATGAGCGTTCTTCATATGACCTACCTGAATATTCCAGCCGGCGTTGTAAAGAGATATCTCTTTAGCCGATGCAGGTACAGCCGCCGCCATGGAAGCCATGATAGCCGCAGCAGAAAGACCCGCGAAAATCTTAGAAATCTTCATTAAAATCTCCTCCATATTTTATTCTGAACCGAGGTGTGATATTATATCACGCCTTATAATTCACTTAATATTATATCAAAAATCTCGCCTGAAATCAAGGGTTTTTGAAAAAATATTTTTGTAAGTCCAAATAAATCTTTCACAAACTTTTCACGTCTATTTTGTGTAATACTCACAGAAAACGTTTTCCTCGGCGTTTCAAGTCCGAAAAAATTCTCTTGTCTTATTTCATCAAAGTGCCACATCCGAGAACACGATCCCGACCTGTTTTCCCTCATACTCACAGGTGTATTCATAACTGGTATCATTTGGAACGAGAGCGCCGTCCTTACGGTCGAAGCTGCCTATGACACGGCGAGTGATATAGATGTTCTTCTGACCGCCGGGGTAATTTGAGTCGTATACCTGCATGATGTACTTGCGGTGATCGGTGGTATCCTGTATCAGTCCTACGGCGTTTACGGTATGGGAACCGTCTATCATCGTCAGGACGGGCTCACCCAGCGACAGCAGTCTCGAAAGTGTCGCAAAGCCCTCGTCGCCGCCGTTGTAGAGATCGAACTCCGCCGCCGAATCGTCCCATTGTACGGCATTGAACATATAGAGCGCCTTGAAAAGCTGGAACTCGTCATTGGTAGCCGCGGCGTTGATCTTCTCGGGCGCACCCACCAGATCGAGGGAGAGAAGCTCCACCTGATCCCAGCTCAGGTTATTGGCATCGAGCCTGTATTTGTCGATCTTCCAGCCGCTGTTCTCAGCCTTGCTTCGCAGGCTGCGCTTCACTTTCAGGGTCGAGCCGAAGGAGCTGTAGTCGAGGTACTTCCTGACGTCCGCAAATTCGCTTTCCAACATCTTCGGAGAAAGCTCCGAAAGTGGCTTGTTCGCGGAAAAATACTCTGCCACATAGGTGTCCTTGAAGTCGTAGCCGCCCGCACTGTACTTCTGCTCGCTTTGGTCGGAGGGTTCTATGCCAGTGTGCTCCATCACGAGCCTGCCCACGTACCAGTCACGCGCCATGAGCGCCATGCCGAAGTCAAGACTCGGAGTGTCGGAAGTCCTGAAATTTTTGAAACTGAAACCGTTCTTGACAGGGTCAAAGCCGGTATTGAAAAGCGAGTATCCACGGACATTGTGACCCTCATCGGTGTAATCCACGATGTCATAATTGAGCGTGGTGACTATCTGATGATAAACGTTTTCCAGCGCGTCGGCGTCGGAAGCGGAGTAATACTTTCCGCCCGTAGCCGCCGAGATGTTTTGCAGCCAGCGCCTATCGGCTTCCTTGCCGAGACCTACGGTCATGACCACGATGTTAAGCTTGTCCGCAGCTGCCGAGAGTTCCTCGGGGGTGGCTGCGTTCTGCTCGTCGGAAGCGCCGTCCGAAAGAAGCACGATGATGTTTCGGGTGTTGCCCGAGTTATCTTCCTCGAAGGACTCCATACACCGCTCCAGCGCGGTCTCAATGTGAGAGCCGTCAAATATCTCATCGTTGTTGCGTATCTTTTTGAGGGCATCCTTGAGCTTGTCGGTGTCCTTGGTGAAGCCCTGCATGAGGGTGTAGCTTCCCGTGAATTTTGCTATGCTGTACTGATAATCCCCGCCGCCCTCTATCTTTTCAATAAGCGACCGTGTGAAATCAAGGCGTTTGAAGTTGACATCATTCTCCGCGGGGAAGTTTGACTGTTCAAAGGGGTACATAGAGCCCGAGTTGTCGAGCAGGAAAGCTATGCGCGTCAGGGGCTTTGAGTTCGCTGCCTTCTCGGTGCCGACTACATACGTGCCGTACTGAGTGATGTCGGCGGTGAGAGTCTCAGCCTGACGATTGATCTTGGTCTTGAACTTCTCGTACTTCTGACTGTCATTGTCGAAGCGGAGGACTGCAAGATCGTTCAGGTTCACGCCCTCATATTCGAGCTTGTCGAAATCCAGCTTGAACTGCACCGAAGCCGAGTCGAACTTATAGCTCGAAGCAAAATCGTAAGCCTTTGACACTACGCCCGCATTGGAGCTTATGCCGAAAATGTTCATCTCGATAATGGACACATCGGCGATGTTTGCATTGCCCGTCACGGAGAGAGTCACCTGACCCTCTTTTTTCTCGTAATCCAGCTTTACCGTATCATCGCTGGTACTGCCGTCGGTCTTGTCCTTGCGGGGGTCGAGCTTAAAAAGAAGCTCATAGCCGTCAAGAAGGCTGTCCCCGTCCGTATCGGGATTCGTGGGATTCGTACCGATGAACAGCTCGTCCTTGTCCGAGAGCCCGTCGTTATCGGTGTCCTCGGAGAGAGGGTTCGTACCCGCGCGAGTCTCCTCGGAATTGATGACCCCGTCGGAATCGTTGTCCTCCGAGGGTAAAAGCTCGGCGGGACGGAACGTCGTGTTTATCTCAAACTGTGATATAAGGTTCTGCGCTATGAGGATATCATCATCGCGCTTTATCTTCGCGGCTGTCAGCACGATGCCGACCACCGCCAGCACCGCAAGGACTATGCCTATCACGATGCCGTTTTTTCTGAGCGACGCCCTGCGTTCGTTCTTGTTAGCCATAGCTTCTGCCGCAGAGACCTTGCCTTTACCGCCCATACTGCACCATCCTCTCTCTGCCGCAGACCGCAGCAGACCTTCATTCTTATTGATTATATCACATTTTCCCCTCATTTTCAAGCGCCATTTGCAAATATTCTACAAATCTTTTTGACTATTATGTAAATATTGCCCCGAAATACTAAAATTGCCATATGCAACTTCAACTCTGCGGCAAAGTTCATGGGCGCGAAAACAGGTGAACTCTTTACCGTCTGTGCAATATTTTTTCACGGGAGTTTTATCAATTCCCGAAAAATTTACATTTATTCCCGCCATATTCTTAATAACTTTTTGAAAATCACTATTTTACTATTGCAATCGGCGGGATTTTGGTATAAAATATATATGACGGGAATGATACCCGCCGTGTTAAAATTTTGATAGAAAGCAGGTCTCTCCTGCTATTTAAAACGGAGGTATAACGCTTATGAAATTCGCAGACGGATTCTGGCTGAACCAAAGGGGATTCGAGGTAAACTACGCAAATCAGGCTTACGAGATCACACCGATCAAGAACGGCTTCCTCGTTCTCGCCACTCCTTCGGTCATCTATAACCGCGCTATGACGCTGGGCGGCGCTAACTTAGAGATCGCCTACACGTCCGAGCAGGAGAACTGCATCAAGGTGAGCATAGTCCACCACAAGGGCGCCGCCGATAACGGTCCCTGGTTCGACCTTGACGAGGAGCAGGGCTACACCCCCACCGTCGAGATCGACGACAAGAAGGCTGTACTCATCTCGGGCAACACCAAGCTCGTAGTCTCCAAGGAGAACTGGAGCTTCACATTCTATTACAAGGACAAGCGTCTTACGGGCGGCGCATGGCGCTCCACGGGCGTTATCTTCGAGAGTGCCTACAAGCAGGAAGCAAGGCTCCACACTCAGGCTGACGACAGCTTCTGGAGCTATCCTGCCGACGCTCACCGCACCTATATCCGCGAGCAGTTCGACACCTCCGTGGGCGAGTATTTCTACGGCTTCGGCGAGAAGTTCACCACCTTCACGAAGAACGGTCAGAACGTCGAGATATGGAACGCCGACGGCGGCACCTGCTCCGACCAGTCCTATAAGTCCGTGCCTTTCTATGTATCCTCGAGGGGCTACGGCGTGTTCGTGAACTCCACCGATAAGGTATCCTATGAGGTATGCTCCGACACCGTTTCAAAGGTCAGCGTGACCGTTCCCGGCGAGTCCCTCGAATACTTCGTATTCGGCGGCGACAGCGTGGCTAAGGCTCTCGAGGGCTACACCACCCTCACGGGCAAGCCCTCCCTGCCCCCCGCATTCTCCTTCGGACTCTGGCTCACCACTTCCTTCACCACCACCTACGACGAGGAGACTATCAACAGCTTCATCGACGGCATGGCGGAGCGCGAGATACCATTACAGGTGTTCCACTTCGACTGCTTCTGGATGAAGACATTCGAGTGGTGCAACTTCGAGTGGGACACCACCCAGTTCCCCGACCCTCCCGCAATGCTAAAACGCCTGCATGAGGACAAGAACCTCCATACCTGCGTATGGATAAATCCCTACATCGGACAGCGCTCCAAGCTCTTTGACGAGGGCATGGCGGGCGGCTACTTCATAAAGCGCGAGGACGGCAGCGTGTTCCAGTGCGACGAGTGGCAGCCGGGCATGGCTATAGTTGACTTCACCAACCCCGACGCCTGCGAATGGTACGCTTCCAAGCTCCGCGCTCTCTGTGAGATGGGCGTTGACACCTTCAAGACCGACTTCGGCGAGCGCATTCCCACCAAGGGCATCGTGTACTTCGACGGCAGCGACCCCATAAGAATGCACAACTACTACACCTACCTCTACAATGAGTGCGTTTTCAACGTCCTCAAGGACTATTACGGCGAGAACAAGGCTTGCCTGTTCGCACGCTCGGCTACCGCGGGCGGTCAGAAATTCCCCGTTCACTGGGGCGGCGACTGCTCGGGCAACTACAACTCTATGGCAGAGGTAGTCCGCGGCTGTCTGTCCCTGTGTATCTCGGGATTCGGCTACACCTCTCACGACATGGCGGGCTTCGAGGCTACGGCTACCGCCGACATCTACAAGCGCTGGGCTGCATTCGGAATGTTCAGCTCTCACAGCCGTCTGCACGGAAATCAGAGCTACCGCGTGCCGTGGCTCTTCGACGACGACTCCAAGGCTCCCGATTCGTGCAGCAACACCCTTAAATTCTTTGCGAACTTAAAGGGTCGGCTTATGCCCTACATCTGGGCGCAGGCTATCAAGACCCACGAAACGGGCGTGCCCGTAATGCGTGCTATGGTCATCGACTACGCGAACGACCCCACCTGCCTGACCCTCGACCGCCAGTATATGTTCGGCGACAATATCCTCGCCGCTCCGATACTAAATGACGAGTCTATGGCGCTCTACTACCTCCCCGAAGGCAAGTGGACGGACATCATCACGGGCAAGGTGCTTGACGGCGGCAAGTGGTATAATCACAAGTGCAGCTACCTCGAAATGCCTGCTCTCGCAAAGCCCAACAGCATGATAGTCTACGGCGACTTCAAGGGCGATGTGGAGTATGATTATCTCGATAACGCCGAGATCGTGATCTATGAGCTTGAAGACGGCAAGTCCGCTTCCGCGAAGGTATACGACACCGAGGCTAAGCAGGTATTCGAGATCACCGCTACCCGCAAGGGCGGCAGGATAGAGCTCTCCTTCACCGAGACCGACAAGGCGTTCACCGTCAAGGTATCTAACACCGACAAGGCAGTTAAGGTCAGCGGCGGCACGAGCGCAGTTATCGAGCTCTGATAAGCTCAGACCTACAGCATAACACAAATAAGACCGCAGGGCGAGCCGTCCTGCGGTCTTTGTTTATCAGTCTCTGAGGGAATTTATGATCTCGTTGGACTTCGCGTAAATGCGCTTCGCGTCCTCGCCGATGAAGAACTCGCCCCGCTCGTAAAGCACCTTTCCCGCGCACATGGTCAGGCGCACGTTGGTCTTGCTGCCGCTGTATACGATGTTCTCCGCTATCGCGTTTATGGGCTGCATATTCGGCTGCATCAGGTCTACCACCACGAGGTCAGCCTGCTTGCCCTCGGCTATGATGTCACAGTCGAAAAGCCCCATAGCGTGAGCCGATCCCACCGTGGCGGCTCTCAGCACCTCTCCCGCGGGGCAGGCTGCGGCGTCATTCTCGGCGAGCTTTTGCAGCGCCGCCGTGAGGAACATCTCGCGGAAGATGTCAAGGCAGTTATTGGAGGAGGGTCCGTCGGTGCCTATGCCGAGCTTTATGCCCATTTTCAGCATTTTGGTGACAGGCGCGATACCGCTCGCCAGCTTTGAATTCGAGCCCGGGCAGGTGACAACGTACACTCCCCTGTCACGGAATATCTCGAGGTCGCGGTCGCTGACGTGTACGCAGTGGAAGCAGGTGCCGCCGTAGTCGAAGATACCCAAGCTGTCAAACAGCTCCGTAGGGGTCATGCCGTAGCGCTCCTTGCACTCGCGGACTTCCTTGGCGGTCTCACTGTTGTGGGTGGAAACGGGCAGCTTGTACCTCCGCGCCAGCTCGCCCATGCCTTCGAGCAGCTCACGGCTCGCGGTGTATTCCGCATGAAAGCCCAGCCTGTAGGATATGAGCGGGTGCATTTTATTGAAGCGCTTCATGTAGCCCTCCAGCCTGTCAAGGTTCGAGGGCTCCCCCGATATCGACCCGCAGAGTACCGTGCGGAAGCCGCTCTCTATGTTGGCTTTCACATATGCGTCGGGCTCGAAGTACATATCGAAGCTCGCAGTAACGCCCGTGGTCAGGTATTCGAGTATCGCCAGCTTTGTCAACCAGTAGATATGCTCCCCCGTGAGCTTTGCTTCCATCGGGAACACCTTGGTGAACAGCCAGTCCTGCAAGGGCAGGTCATCGGCGTAGGAGCGCAGGAAGGTCATCGCCGAGTGGGTGTGGGCGTTCTTGAACGAGGGCATGAGCAGGTCGCCGTCAAGGTCTATCTCACGCTCGAAGGAAGCGGCTTTCAGCTGCTCCGCCGAGGGCGTGCCGACGAAGGCTATCTTGTCCCCGTCAGTCCATACCTCCCCCGAGGTCACGGAGCAGTCCTCCGCCATTGTCATTATCCTGCCGTTATAAAATCTTATCATGTCTTGATTCCTTTCTGTATATACTACGCGCTATTGCAAATCGTAATAACGATTTGCAATCCGCCGTCTTTGACGGCGGGCGGCGCTATGCGCCGCTAAGCGCTCCGTTATACGCCC
>CACZJT010000067.1 GCA_902781565.1 uncultured Ruminococcus sp. | reverse complement strand
GCGCGAGCTTCGCCGCGCGCCAAAGGAAGAACAGACCGCGCGTGGTTTGTGCAGGTCGGTAAGATACTTTGCGCGCGGTCTGATTATAATGGGGCTCCGCCCCAAGCCCCGCCAGCGCGTTGGCGGCGCTGGACCCGCCTTTTTTGCTAACGCAATATCTCCGTTTCAGATGTCTTTTACCCTCATAAATTATGATTTATATTAGGAGCATTTTTGTAAAATGAAGTTTAATATAGTAAGGAGTTAGTGAAAAATGGAAACCTACACACTTAATGTCGCGGGGCTGACGAGGGAGCTTACGCTCTGTCGGGCAGCGGAAGACCTTGACATCGCGGCGTTCATTATGTTCTCGGACGTGGAACTGACCGTCGCCTGCGCGGAGGAGCTTCTGAAAAAAGCTCCCGATTTCGACATCATCATAACCGCCGAGACAAAGGGCATACCGCTGGGCTACGAGATGGCACGGCAGTCGGGCAGGAATTACATAGTCGCCCGAAAGTCCGTCAAGCTCTACATGAGCGACCCTATTTCCGTTAAGGTGAAGTCCATAACCACCGCCGCAGAGCAGACCCTCTATCTCTCGGGCGAGGACGTGGCGAGGCTGAAAGGCAAGCGGGTGCTGGTGGTCGATGACGTCATCAGCACGGGAGAATCCCTCTCCGCCCTCGAAAAGCTGTTGGCAGAGGCGGGCGGAGAGATAGCCGCAAAGATGGCAGTCCTCGCCGAGGGCGCCGCCGCCGACCGCGACGACATCATCTTCCTCGAAAAGCTCCCGCTCTTCCCGAGGTGATATTATCCCGCTCCCGCACACACGGGGGCGGTTTTTGTCATAATTGATAAAAAGGTCACAAATTCCCCTTGAAATGTGAGAGAAAATATGCTATAATAAATTGATAAACTATACAAAAGTATATCATCGAAAGGAAGTAATGATACAATGGAATTCAAGTTTTCCGAAAAGGTCTCGCATTTGCAGGCTTCGGCTATACGTGAGATACTCAAATACTCGGCAGACCCCGAGGTGATATCCTTCGCGGCGGGCTCCCCCGCTCCCGAAGCTCTCCCCGCTAAGGAGCTGGAGGAGCTGTCTAAGGAGATACTCGCCGAGGAACCGAGCATAGCCTTCCAGTACGGCGTTACCGAGGGCTACACCCCTCTGCGCGAGGAGGTCAAGAAGATACTCGCGGCACAGGGCGTTTTCAATGCGGAGTATGACGACGTTATCATCACGAGCGGCGCACAGCAGGCGAACGAGCTTTCCGCGAAAGTGCTCTGCAACGAGGGCGACACCATGCTGGTGGAAGCGCCCAGCTTCATCGGCTCCCTGAACGCTTTCAAGTCCTACCACGTTGACCTGCAAGGGGTAACGCTCGAGGACGACGGCATAAACATCGCCGAGCTGGAGGAAAAGCTCAAAAAGGGCGGCGTGAAGCTCGTTTACCTTATCCCGAATTTCCAGAACCCCACGGGCAGGACAATGAGTTGGGAAAAGCGCAAGCAGGCGTTTGAGCTTTGCAAAAAATACGGTGCTGTTATATTGGAGGACAACCCCTACGGCGACCTTCGCTTCGCGGGGGAGGACATAAAGAGCATAAAGACACTCGACACCGAGGGCAGCGTGATCTATTCAGGCACCTTCTCGAAGATACTCTCGCCCGGTATAAGAGTGGGCTACGTATGCGCTCACAGGGACATCATTCAGAAGATAGTAGTCTGCAAGCAGGTGGCTGACGTTCACACTACCATGTGGTCGCAGATGCTCTGCTACAGGTTCCTCAAAAAGTACGACCTCGCCGAGCACCTCAAAAAGCTCCGCAAGGTATACGAGCACAAGACGGGTCTTATGATCTCGGAGATCGAGAAGAATTTTTCGAGCAAGATCACCTTCACAAGACCGCAGGGCGGACTGTTCATCTGGTGTACCCTCCCCGAGGGCGTGACCACCGAGCAGATGGTGGACTTCTGCACCACGGCTGTCAAGGACTACAAGATCGCCATAGTTCCCGGAACGGCGTTCGAGATCCATGACGGCGACCCGACCCGCTCCTTCAGACTGAATTTCTCCACCCCCACCGATGAGAACATCGTCAAGGGAATGGCGATACTCGGCAGGCTCTCGAAAGAGAAGTTCGGCGAGTGATACGGCGGGGCGTTGAGCCTTGAAAGCTCTGCTTCGGGACGCCCTGCGGGGCATAGGGCGGACTGCGGGGCGCTTCGCGGCGATAGCTCTTATGACGGCGCTGGGCTGCGGGTTCTTTTCGGGGCTGTCGGCAGCCTCGCCCGCCATGATGAGCTCGGCAACGGAGTACATTGAGGGCTGTTCGCTTATGGATCTGCGGCTTCGCTCGAACATCGGGGTGAAGTCCTCCGAGATAGCCGCGGTGCGGCAGGCGGAGGGCGTTTCGGGCGCCTGCGCGTGGTACACCAAGGAGCTGTACTATAACGGCGGCGGCAGGAGCATAGTCGTCAAGGCGTTCTCTATCCCCGAGAACATCGCCGCCGACAGCAGACATTTCCTGAACCGCCCCTACGTTGCGGAGGGCAGGCTCCCGCAGGCGCCCGACGAATGCGCGGTGGAGCTTAAAGCCACCTCCCCCGGGGAGTTCCGCGTGGGGGAGAGCATAACGCTCAGCTCCCCCGACCCCGAGAACGACCCGCTCTCCGACACCCTCTCGCGGGACACGTTCAGGATAGTGGGGGTCGTGGTGTCGCCGATGTTCATAGGCTACGAGCGGGATTCGGCGGCGGTCGGCGACGGGGACGTGAACAGCAACATCTACATTCCCGAAACGGATTTCACCTGCGACTACTACACGGATATGTTCGTGACCCTTGACATTCCCGACAGGAGCGAGCCTTTTTCGGAGGGCTACCGCCGCGAGGTCGAGAGCCGCGGGGAGCCTGCGGAGGAAGCCTTTGAGCAGAGCGTCGGCGCAAGGTACGACAAGCTGATCTCCGACGCGGAGAAGAAGCTGAAAGCCGCTCAAAGCACCATTGACCGCGCGGAGGGAGTGCTTTCCGCGGACAGCGGGGAGCTTGCCCGAATGGTCGGGGAAGCGCGGCAGACCCTTGAGGAGACAAAAGCGCTCTACGGCGGGTCGGATAACCTGCTCGCCAAGGCTTCTGTAGCGAATGCCGAGAAGCAGCTCCGAATGCTCACGGAGCTTGCGGAGGACGAGAGCGGCGAGGTGAGGGCGCGTTACCGCGCGGAGCTTGACAGCGCCTATGGGGAGCTTGCGGAGAGCCGCGAACAGCTCGCCGCCGCGCCCACGCTGAAAGTCTACCGCGACGACCGCTTTTCCTTCGGGGACTACGGCTCATACAGCTCCGACGCGGAGCGGATAGCGAAGCTGGCGCTGGCGTTCCCGCCATTTTTCGCGCTGGTGGCGGCGCTGGTCTGCATGAACGCCATGTCCCGCATGACAGCCGAACAGCGCACCGCTATGGGGGTCTGCAAGGCTCTCGGCTACTCGGACGGGGCGGTGTTCCTGCGGTTCGCGGTCTACGGCACCTCTGCGGCGCTAATAGGCGCGGCAGGCGGCGCGGCGCTCGGAATGGCTGTCATACCCCGCGTGGTCATGGGGGCATACAGTGCCCTTTACAATATCCCTGCGGCGGGGAGCACGTTCGTGTGGCAGTACCTCGCAGCTTCGGCGGCGGTCTCGGTGCTGCTCGTGAACGTATCGGCGTACTTCTCATGCCGAAGGGCGCTCAAAGAGAACGCGGGCGACCTCATGCGCCCCGAGCCGCCCCGCGCGGGAAAGCGCATACTCGCCGAACGTGTGAAGCCGCTCTGGAACAGACTGGGATTCATTTCCAAGTCGGCGCTCCGCAACATATCGCGTTACAAAAGACGCGCCCTTATGACCGTCATCGGAGCGGCGGGGAGCACCGCGCTCATGATAGCGGGCTTCGGGCTTCGGGAGACCATAAACTCGGTGCTTGACAGGCAGTTCGGGGAGATATTCGTCTACTCGGCAGCGGCGGCGCTCGACGGCGCGGAGTTCTCGGCGGAGGAGCTTCTGGAGAGCGAACCGAGGGTGACTGCCTGCTGTCCCGCCGTGATGAAGAACGTCTATGCGGGGGACGCTTCGGCGGACAAGCTCTGCGGGGCGTATCTTATGGCGGCGGAAGGCTCTCCCGACGGGCTGGTCACGCTTCGTACCGGGGGCGGCGAACACCTTGCACCCGTGAACGGCGCGGTAGTTACCGAGAAGCTGGCGAAGCTCTGCGGGCTCAGCGAGGGCGGCAGTATAGACATCAAGACCCCCGAAGGCGTGACGAGGTCGGTCACGGTGGAGGGGATAACCGAGAACTATGCGCTGAATTTCGTCTACATGAGGCGGGAGGTATACGCGCGGGTGTTCGGGGACGAGAGCCCTTGCAGTGCGGCGTATCTGCGCTTTGCGGAGGGCACGGACAGCGGTGAGCTGAAACGGGAGCTCATCGCGCGGGAGGATATACTCGGCGTGACCCTCATCGGCGACACGGTTGACAGCTTCGCCGACAGCACGAAAGCGATGGACTCGGTGGTGCTGCTCATGCTGCTTTGCGCGATGATGCTGGCGGTGACGGTGCTTTTCGGGCTCACGGACATAAGCATCACAGAGCGGCGGCGGGAGCTTGCGACGGTCAGGGTCCTGGGCTTCTATGACGGCGAGGTGAAAGCCTTCATCTCGCGGGAGATGCTGCTCCTGACGGCGGCGGGTCTGCCCGTCGGAATGATGCTCGGAAGGCTGCTGCACAGCTTCGCCGTGAAGTCGGTGGAGGTGGACGCCCTCATGTACCCCGAGGGGCTCTCATGGAAGCCCTACATTTTCGGCGCGGCGCTGACGATGATCTTCGCGCTGATCGTGGACGCGGCGCTCACATTCAAGCTGAAAAAGATCGAGATGGCTGAAACGCTAAAGTCGGTCGAATGATAAAATATTAAACGGAGGTAAAACATCATGGAGAACATCAAGGAATTAAACGGCAGGATCACGGACGCTCTTTCTTTCGTAAGGAGCAAGATCGAGGGATTCGTGAGCGAGGACGAGGCTAAGTGGATGGCTATTGCCATGTTCCTGCTGGGCGTCATCGTGGGTATGCTCATTTCCCCCAGAAAGAACGTAGCTCTCGGCAGCAACAATCAGACTACTACCAACGATTACCGCACGCTGGAGGACGGTCTTGACGTCGATGATGACGACTATGACGCCGCCTGCTGACAGGAAGAGAGTTATTCGTTGATCGAGCGGAGCAGACAGGCGGGGACAGCTTCGTCTGTCTGCTGATCTCGGTCAATGACACATGAAAGGAAGTATAAAGATATGAAACTGGGAATGGTAGGGCTCCCGAATGTCGGGAAGTCCACTTTGTTCAATGCACTGACGAACGCGGGGGCTGAGAGCGCAAATTACCCCTTCTGCACCATAGAGCCGAACGTGGGTATCGTGAGCGTCCCCGACAAGCGCCTCGACAAGCTGGCGGAGATGTACGAGCCCGAGAAGTTCACCCCCGCTACCCTCGAATTCGTTGACATCGCGGGACTGGTCAAGGGCGCTTCAAAGGGCGAGGGTCTCGGCAACAAGTTCCTCGCGAACATACGCGAGGTGGACGCGGTGGTTCACGTTGTGCGCTGCTTCGAGAACGAAAACATTATCCACGTTGACGGGAGCATAGACCCCGCACGCGATATAGAGACTATAGACCTCGAACTGATACTTTCGGATATAGAGCTTCTCGAAAGAAAGCTCGACCGCACTAAGAAAGCCATGAAGGGCGACCGCTCACTTGCGGCGGAAGTCGAGTTCCTTGAAGCCCTCAAAGCCTTCATGGAGGAGGGCAAGCCCGCCCGCGCCTACGGCATGGACGAGGAGCAGAGGGAGTGCCTGAAAGAGACGCCGCTTCTGTCCCTGAAGCCCGTTATCTACGCGGCGAACCTCTCGGAGGAGGACTTCACGAAGGGCGTGGAGAGCAACGCGAACTTCTGCAAGGTCAGGGAGATAGCCGAAGCCGAGGGCTCGGCGGTGTTCCCCATCTGCGCACAGCTCGAAGCCGAGATAAGCGACATGACCGATGAGGAAAAGTCCATGTTCCTCGCGGATTTAGGGCTGGAGCAGTCGGGTCTTGACAGGATAATTTCGGCGGGCTATTCGCTGCTGGGGCTCATATCTTATCTCACCGCGGGCAAGCCCGAGGTACGCGCATGGACGATAAAGCGCGGCACGAAGGCTCCGCAGGCGGCGGGCAAGATACACTCCGACTTCGAGAAAGGCTTTATCCGCGCGGAGGTGGTGTCTTTCGACGACCTCATGACCTGCGGCTCCATGAACGCCGCCAAGGAAAAGGGACTCGTCCGCTCGGAGGGCAAGGAGTACGTGATGCAGGACGGGGATATCGTTCTGTTCAGATTCAACGTTTGACGATACGATAAATACTAACGGGAACGGGGGCGGCATTATGGTAAGGAGATTCACAGCTATTATGTGTATCGTTCTGCTGGTGCTGTCTGCCGTTCCCGTCGGCGCATTTGCGTCGGAACGGACGGAGGACGGCGCGGCGGGTTCGGTCAAGTCCCTCGTGATAGACGGGAACACCGTCAACACCGCAAAGAACAGCGTGTGGAGGGGCTTCGGGGTAGTCAGCGCCAACAATTCCTCGCGGCTGCTCCTCGACTACAAGTATGAGAGCCCCGAAGCCTACAGGCGGCTTCTCGGCAGGCTGTTTTCTCCCGACGGTCCCGTGAGAGCCGATCATCTCAAAATAGAGATGGGCGCGGACATAAATTCCTCCAGTGGCACCGAGCCTTCGACCATGCGTTCGGCGGAGGACGCCGCGGACGTGAAGCGGGGCGCGGGATTCAGGCTCGCCGCCGATGCAAAGACCATAAATCCCGATTTGAAGCTGGAGCTGCTCTCATGGGGAGCGCCCGCCTTTGTCAAGAATGCCGAGACCGAGGAACAGCGCTTTGAACTGCGCTATAAGTGGTTCAAGGACACCCTCGACGCGGCTTACATGGAATACGACCTGAAATTCGATTACATCGACCCCAACTACAACGAAAAGGGTGTCGATAAGCGCTGGATAAAGTATTTCGCGGAGCGGCTGAGAACGGAGAACAACTCGCTCTATGACTTTTCTGAGATAAAGATAGTCGCCGCAGATGAGAACGCTTCCTACAACCTCGCTTCGATGATGGAGCGGGACAGTGAGCTCATGGACGCAGTGGACGTCATCGGCATACACTACACCTCTACCTCCGACGAAGCCACTCTTTCGGCTAAGAATGACCACGGCAAGGAGCTTTGGTACAGCGAGGGGCTCGCTCCCGCTATGGTGGAGAAGTACGCTGTTTGTGCCGACGGCTCCGGGCTGGGCGGAGTTAATTCCGTCCTCGATGTGGCGGGGCGCATAGTCAATATGTACCCGAACGGCGGCTTTACGATGTACGCCTTCCAGCCCGCAGTCGCGGCTTACTACAGCGGCGCGACCTACTTCCCGAAACAGCTCATCACGGCGAACGAACCCTGGTCGGGCTATACGGAGGTCGGCGCGGGAGTGTATATGTGCGAGCATTTCAGCCTGTTCACGGGCAGAGGGTGGCAGTTCGTTGACAGCGGCTGTTTCGGCGACGGCAGGGAGGAGAACCACGTTCTCTACGACACCACCGACAACTACATGACCTTCACCGACCCCTCGACGGGGGATTATTCCACCATATTCGTAAACAATACCGACGCGGCGCGGAGCTACGACATCACCGTTAAGAACCTCAAAAGAGCTTCCAAGACCGTGAGCGTGTGGGAGACACGCGGTCCCGATGCGGAGAGCCGCTACAACTCCAACTACATGAAGAATATACTCAAGATATCGCCCGTGGATAACGGCGGAGGGGAGTACAGCTACAAGCTGACCGTCAAGCCCCGCTCTATGGTCACGGTGTCCACGCTTTCGGTGACGGCTCCCGATCTGAGCGTTCCCGAGGAGTACGAGCGGCTGGCGCTGCCCTATTCGGACGATTTCGATTATGCCGATTATGATGAAGCTTACATAGAGACACGCGGGGGAACTCCCCGCTACACCACCGATCTCGGCGGCGCTTTCGAGATCGCCGAGGACGAGATCAAGGGTCACGTTCTGCGGCAGATGATAACCGAGGATATGCGCGGGCAGGAGTGGGGCTCATCTCCCGAGCCCGTGACCACCTTCGGCGATGATACATGGTCGAACTACTCCGTTATCACCGATGTGAAGTTCGACCCCGACGCGCGTACAGACCCCGCCCTCAACTACGTGGGCGTGGGGCTCAGGTACATCAACGCTTCCACATCGGGGTGCAGGAGCGGCTACTGGATAAAGCTCTCGGCGGACGGGAGCTGGGCGCTCATGCACATGGCGAAGGCTATAAAAGAGGGCAGGCTCGATACCCTCGATACCTCCGCATGGCACACCCTCGGCATATCCGCCGCGGGGGACGTGGTGACGGCGCAGATAAACGGCAGTCAGGTGGCTTCCGTCCGCATGGAGAGGGACGTGACCTTCTCGGGCAGGGGAGCGTTTTTCAGCGCTTATTTCAGGAACTCCTTTGACGATCTTCGGGTGACGCCCCTTGACAGCGTTACCAATTACGTCAACCGCATTGATGAGCTGGACGCTTCCGTGACATACGGGGGCGAATGGGAGCATAATACTATGGATTCCTTCACCATGCATAACCGCACCGGCTCTGCGTGCAGCGGCGGGGGCTCGGTGAAGTTCACCTTCGAGGGCGACAGCCTTGCGGTCATCGGCAAGAGCAAGGACGGCACTATCTCCGTGACCATAGACGGCAAGCCCGCAGCCACAGCCGAGAGCGTCAGCTCCACCACCAACAAGGCGGCGCTCTGGTACAAGTACAGTCTGGGCTACGGCACTCACGATGTGGAGCTTTCGGTGGATTCGGGCACCGTGGTGCTTGACGCTTTCGAGTACGGCAGCAGGACGCGGCTGAAAAACGGCGACCCCGAGGGCGGGGAGCTGACTGCCGAGGAGGATATTCCCCTCGCCGAGAGGTCGGAGGAGGAAAGTACGGAGCAGAGCCCAAAAAAGACTTCTCCCGCAAGCCTGCCCGTTCCGCTGATGGTGGGGGCGGGGATAGCCTTCCTGATACTCGCAGGCTCATTCTTCAGGCGCAATAAATAAGCATAAAACAGCAAAAAAGAGGTGCATTCTCCGCACCTCTTTTCGTTTACTGCTGTTCAATATTTATCATCATGTACTCGGACTTGGTGCCCGTCTTGAACTTGATCTCCCAGTCCGAGATACCCGAGGTCACGAGGAAATCCGTGCCGTTTCGCTGTTCGTGACCGTAGGTGCGGTCGTTGGCGCCTATCCACTCGCCCACGTAGGTTATGGGGAAGAGCTGTCCGCCGTGGGTGTGACCCGATACCACGAGATCGGCAGGGGTATCGGCTTCGGCGGCGTAGTCGGCGGGCTGGTGGTCGAGGACGATGATGTACCTGTCCTCGGGGAGCCCGTTTATCAGCTCGCCCGCCGCCATGCGGTCGGGGTCGGAGCGGTCTTTTCTGCCGACTATGCAAAGGCTGTCCCCAACAAGCTCATATTCGTCCGCGAGGATATGTACGCCGTTCTTGCGCAGGTTCTCTTCGAGGTCGGCGGCGGTGAAGTTGCGCCTGTTGAAGTAGCCCTCATCGTGGTTGCCGTAGCAGTACCACACGCCGTACTTTGCGTCCATAGCCCCCAGCGCTTCGCAGGCGCGTATCATGTCGTCGCGGTCGGTGCCGTCGTCAACGTAGTCCCCCGCAATAAGAACGATGTCGGGGTCTTGTGCGTTTATCCGCTCCATGTGTTCGGCGAAGCCCTCGCCCCCGAAGGTAGTCCCGAGGTGCGAATCGGCGAACAGCGCGACTTTAAGCGTCCCCACGGGCTTCTTTGTGGTAAGGCTCACGTCCGTCTGCCATACGTTGTAGACAAGGTACATTCCAACCGCTAAGTAGCCTATCGTGAAAACGGGCGCGATAATGCCCTGCAAGACCTTGCGCACACCCTCGGACTTGTCCTTATCTCTGCCCGTCGCCGCGCAGAATATCCTTGTTATCCCGCCGAAGAGCAGGTATACGAGGACGAAATGCAGGAACACGATGACCGCGTTCACGGTCGAAAGCGTTAAGCTGACCGCCGCAAAAATGACGGTGATGACCAACGCGGAGATCAGGCGTCCGAGCAGTTTTTTCTCCCCTGCGAGCTTGCGGACAAAGCCGTATCTCCCCACGCAGGCTATCATGTACGCGGCGCCCGCGCCTGTTGCCGCAAGCACTGCCGCAAGTATCCCGAGCCACATGATAAAGCATCACTCTCCTTAAAAAATCTATATATCATGGTAATTGTTTAGATAGGCAGTCGGCAGATCACGTCTGTTCGCACCGAGCGGGCGATGTTCACTCCCGCGGCGGCGCAGGCGGCGAGGTCTTCCTCGGTGAGGTGCGGGGTCAGCGAACGCCAGCCCGCCCTCAGCACTATGTCCTCCCTGACGGGTTCGGAGAAGTCGTAGTCCTTTCCTCCGAGTTTCCAGCCCGTGAACTCATAGCCCTCGCGGACGGGGTCGGGGGGCTGTGTTAGCTTATCCCCCGAGATGACCGCCTGACGCCCGACCTTTTCGGGCGTTCCGGTAACGAAGCTGACGGTGCAGACATCGCCTATCTCTGTGAAGGCGGGTGCAGAGGTGGGGTCGCGGCGGGTGACGACATAGACCTTGTTCCCCACCGCCCTCATGCCGTAGAAAGCGTCCCCCGACTCCCGCTTCATCAGCGGGAGGGAGACATTCTCTTTGGGGTCGTACATGAACACCTCATCGGGGGTGTTATAGAAAAGCCTCCCCCCCGCCGAGCAGACCCCCGAGAAGCAGCCTATCCAGTACCTCGACCCGCCGCCGATGTACCAGCGGTATTCTGACAGATCGACCAGCGATTCCATGCCGTCGCTGTCGATATCGTAGCGGACAAGGGCGTTATCGTACACGGTGTACATTTTCCCGTCGGCAAAGCATATAGGTACGGTGAAATCATGGTAGCGCTTCATATCGAAGCGCGTGTCCGAGGCGGTTATGCTCGAAAAGCCCGTGTGAGCGCCCGCGGGGAAGGTCAGTCTTATGCGGTCATCGCTGAGCAGGAAGAAGGTGTAGCCCTTGCCGTTCACCGCCGCGGTATCGTCCCAGGTCAGATCGACGTTATAGTATCTGTCGCCGATCTTCACCTTGACCCATTCGTGATTCATCTCGTCGGAGGAAACTATCTCGGAGGGTATGCCGAGCTGTCCGAGCAGGTAGACATACGCCCGCGAGTAGCAGTAGCAGCTGCCCGTTTTCTTCACAAGCACTTCGTAAGCCCCGTAATTGGGATCGCGGTCGCCGAAAGATTCATATGTAAAATCGAAAGCGAGGAGGTCATGGAGGTAGAGCGCCTTCGAGAGGTCGTCGCCGTCGGGAAGGTCGTGCTTTACTATCTCAAGGTAATGGTCGCAGGCTTTCTCGAATTCTGCGAGCATGGAGCGTGAAGCGGTCAGGTCGGCGTTATAGATAGGGACGATCTTGAGCATCTTATCCCCTCCGCCGATAGCGCAGGAGAAGCCTTTGACGAAGAAGGCTTCGGGGACAGCGGCGCGGACTTCTTCGATAAGCTCGGTAAAGTTTTCGACCGAGTAAGTAAAGCCGTAGGAGCTGATGTCGATAGTCTCGCGGTGTTCGAGGAGAGCGGTGCTGAGAAGTTTCACCAGTTCGGGGTAATTTGCGACGATACCGCCGTTACCCGTCACGACCATACCGAGCGGGGTACGGCCGAGGGCGTGAGCGGAGATGTTCCCTGCGCCGCCCGCGGACATCAGCAAAACAGCCGAGAGAGCGGCAGCAGCCGTCCGTGCAGCGAAGTGTTTGAAGTGTTTAAAGCGAACCAATCAAAGCCGCCCCCTTTCAAAAAAATTCCCATATTTATTATAACATATCGGCTAATATTTGTCAAGGAAGTAGAAAGCGGCACACTGTAGCAATAATTCGGAATTCGGAATGCGGAATGCGGAATTGAAGGTATCGCCTTCGGCGATGTTTATGCGGACGCGGTTTCGCGAGAGAAACGCGCTCCGCCGAAGCCGTAAAGCACAATAAAAAGAAGAAGCTCACAGTAGCACAAACACGCCGGATGCAAGGGGCGGCGTTAGCCCCTTGCCGAGGTCAAGGGCGAGGAGCCCTTGCAGGGGAGCGCGAAGCGC
>CACZJT010000066.1 GCA_902781565.1 uncultured Ruminococcus sp. | reverse complement strand
CGAAAATATTCATGATATTTCACCATAAAATCATAATTTGCAGGGCAGAGCCCTGCACGAAGTTCGCGGCATTTTTGCCTTTGGCAAAAGTTATTTGTTGCCAAACTATATGACACCCACGGCAGTCGTTCAAGGGGCTTTGACCCTACGTTTATTTGGCTAAGGACAACCAACACGGAGAAATTGCGTTAGCAAAAAGCGCCTCCGGGCGCGCTAGCCCGGCTGGGTATGGGGCAGCGCCCCATTTTAATCAAACCGCGCGAAGAGCAAAAGACCCTTAAACGCAAACCCACGCGCGGTTTGCAATTCCTTTGGCGCGCGGCGAAGCTCGCGCGCAACACATGAAGCCGTAGCAACAAAACGAACCGATGTGGGTGTCGCAGGGTTCACCCGTTCGGGGGATAATTGTGCCGCAAAGCCGTAAACGCTCATGAACCCCCGCGCCGACAGCTTTTGTCGCCGCCGCTTCAAGAGTCGCGGTCGAGCTTACGCCGACCGCAAGCGGAATTGCAGACCGCGCGTGGTTTGAGTTAAATGCACAATTGCTTTGCGCGCGGTCTGATTGAAATGGGGCGCTGCCCCATACCCCGCCGGGCTAGCGCGCCCGGAGGCGCTTTTTTGCTAACGCAATTTCTCCGTGTTGGTTGTCTTTTAGCCCAATAAATTATGATCTACTTATTATATCTGTTCATCGCTTCGCTTATCTCGCCCTTGACTATCAGCTCGGCGGCGGCGCATACGTCGGGCAGGCGGCTGTCAAATGCCTTCTGCTGTTCCTCGCCAAACTTGCCCAGCACCCAGTCCGCAAGGTCGTAGTCGGGGTGGGGCTTCGCGCCTACGCCTATCTTTATGCGAGGGAAATCCTCACCCCCGCAAAGGGCTATTATGCTCTTGATACCGTTGTGACCGCCCGCACTGCCCTTGCGCCTTATGCGTATATGCCCCGGCTCCAGTGAGATGTCGTCGAATATCACCAGTACATTTTCGAGGGGTATCTTGTAGAAGCCCGCGGCTTCCTCTATCGCCTGCCCCGAATTGTTCATGTAGGTCTCGGGCTTCATCACGAGCACCCGCTTCCCGCCGAGAGTGACCTCCCCCACAAGCGCCTTGAACTTGTGCCTGTCAGCTTTGAAGCCGTACTTTTCCTCAAGCGCCGCTATCGCCATGAAACCCGCGTTATGACGGCTGTTCTCGTACTGTATGCCCGGATTTCCGAGCCCCGCGATGATGTATTCTATTTTACCCTGCGGCTCCCTGCCGCGGCTTATCCTGTCAAATGCGTCCCATATAGACATTTTTTCATACTCCTTGTACAACACTAAACGGCGAGCATTGCCGCTTCCGACAACGTTCGCCCGTTTTTACGATACTGTGAAAAACTCACCTGTACCATTATAGCACAGGTGAGCGGAAAAATCAAGTAAATTTTCTGTTGCGTTTTATGCTTTCATACCCTTTTGTGGGGGTGCCAAGCCTTGTTTCTGTGTATCTTACCCGTGAGCATGACGAGTATGTTGATGAGCGGGAGCGCCAGAAAGCACACCGCGCACTCAAAGGGCATCATAGAGATGTTGGTGTCGGCGCGGGGCTTTGTCCATACGAGGAAATTGTGCCACTCCTCCCCCGAAACGAAGGGAAATGCCTTGTTCTGATAGGAGTGATACAGCACCATTGAATTGAGCACTATGTTCCCCATGAATATGACGGCTATCCGCGCTGTCAAGCCCCTTAGCGCTATCTCGATGTTCTCCACCACGCTTGCGGGCAGGAACGTTTCGAGCCGGCGCGCCGCGCCTATCCTGCCGTAGCGCTTCTTGTACAGGAACCACCCGTAAAAGAACGCGCATATCAGCTTGACTGCGAGTATCCAAAGATTGTAGCTCCGTATCTGTCCGTCGTCTATGATGTAGCCTATGATATCGGCTGCGGCGGCGGCGATCATGCAGGGTATCGCGCCGTACAGCACCGCGACCCCCATTATCCCGACGAACGCGAAGGATACGCGCAGATCGGGACTTATGTACATACCGAGAAATTTTGTCAGCAGGATCGATGCCCCCGTCAGGAGCAGTGTGATGATGATGGCGGAGGGCTTTTTCAGCTCCCGCAGAGAGCTTATGATAAAGCCCTCGTCACTGTTGTCGGACATAATATCACCTTATCTGTATCTATGCCGCCTTTGCGGTTTTTTTTCTTTTGAAGCCGCCGGTCTTTTTGTGAGCCAGCAGAGCGGCGGGCATTAGCACGAACATCAGCGGCAGGTCGGCAAGGAAGTATTCAACGACGTTCTTTGTCACTCTTGCGATGACAGCCGCACTGTAGGAATCCTCGGTGATGAAGTGGTAGTGCAGATTGAGGGCGGTGTTTATGAAAATGTTTATAAGCACCACGTCGATAAGTCTTGCTATGATGATGCGGAGGAAAAGCGTTATATCGGTGTCCTTTTTGCTCTCGTTATTGCGGAGTATTATGGAATGTCCGTCGTTTTTGGTGTAAAGGCAGATACCGTAGATAAGCCCCTGCAAGCCCGCAACGAGGGTGTAGGCAGGAAGAAATGCTCCGTTCGGGTGTACCATGTAGCCCACCACGTCGCAGATAAGTCCCGCGAACAGCCCCACCGTGGGACCGAACAGCATACCGATCACCGCTATCGCAAGAAATGCGAAATTGATCTTGAAAAATGTCAGGTCTATCGAGTACATCTCGATCACCATTGATATGGCGATGAGCATACCGACCTTGACGAGATTAACGGGGTTCGTCAGCTCCTTAGCCGACTTTGTGAACATAGAAAAAAAGCTCTTCATAATAATACCTCCTTATGCTTAAAAGAGCCGCAGCTTCCTGCATAATCCAAGGCATTCCTACAAAGAGCTTTAAATTACACATTCAGCGGGATGCGGAAAACGCACCGCAAGGGCTGGGGCATATACCTTACCCTTTTCGTCCCGCCGACAACTCCCCGTTCGTCGGGCACTTAACGCGCGTATTCCTACTCTGCAATGAAAAATCTGCTTATATTTAATAAGCGGTATCGTAGAAGATATCGTATCTTCTGTCAAGGAAAGGCTTCTTCATGGCAAGACCCTCCTGGAGGTCTATGTCATAAACCTTGCCGTCCTTCAAGCCTATTATCCTGTTGCCTATGCCCTGTTCGAGCAGTTCAACGGCATGATAGCCCATCTCGGTAGCGAGCACTCTGTCGCGGACTGTCGGCGAGCCGCCTCTCTGAACGTGTCCGAGAACGGTCACTCTCGACTCAATGCCCGTCATATCCTGTATCTCGCGGGCGATGACATCGGTCTTGCCGACGCCCTCGGCTACAACGATGATGAAGTGGTGCTTGCCCTCGCGGGAATTCTTTATGTTCACCATTTTAGCGGCGATGGCATCGAGGTCGTAGTCTCTTTCGAGAGTTATGACAGCCTCCGCGCCGACTGCGATGGCAACGTTTACAGCTATGAAGCCAGCGCGTCTGCCCATTACCTCGACTACCGAGCAGCGGTCGTGGGACTGGGTGGTGTCACGCAGCTTGTCTATCATCTCGATAGCGGTGTTCATGGCGGTGTCGTAGCCTATGGTGTATTCGGTACACTGTATATCATTGTCGATGGTGCCGGGGATACCTACACAGGGTATGCCCACGCTGGAAAGATCGCCTGCGCCCCTGAACGAGCCGTCGCCGCCGATAACTACGAGACCCTCAAGACCAAGCTCCTCGCAGACAGCCTTGCCCTTGAGAACGCCTTCCATGTTGCGGAACTCGGGACATCTTGCGGTATAAAGGCAGGTGCCGCCTCTCTGGATTATGCCCGAAACGGTACGCGCGGTCATTTCAACGAACTCGCGGTTCAGAAGTCCCACATAGCCTCTCTGTATGCCGATGACTTCCATGCCCTTTGTCAGTGCGGCGCGTGTTACAGCTCTGACAGCGGCATTCATGCCGGGAGCGTCGCCGCCGCTGGTCAATACACCGATCTTCTTAGCCATTCTTTATTCCTCCGTTTATGGCAGCTTCGTCAGCAAGACCCTCGTCAATGAAGCCGCCGATTCATATTAGACATTCATAGTTATATAATATCACAACCCTTTCACACTGTCAACCCTTTTAACAATTTTTTTACGGTTCGCATATTTTTTCGCGGCGCCTCCGGAAAGATTGGTTTTGTTCGCCGAAATAATACCTCCGAGGGCGCGTAAAATCGTCATTATTCCCCCTTGCGCGTTCGGAAAATATATGTTATACTATTGACAGCGGATTTTGAAATACGAAAGGAATGTGACGATATGAATATTGCCGTTGCACAGTCGGGAGGTCCCACCTGCGCCATAAACGCTTCGCTGGTGGGGGTATTCGGACAGGCGCTGAAAACTCCCGGGATAGATGCGGTGTTCGGTTCGCGCTGCGGTATCGAGGGCGTGATCGGTGACGATCTCATAGACCTCAAAAGGGTCATACGCACGAATGAGGATATGGAACTGCTTCGGCAGACCCCCTCGACGGTGCTGGGCTCTTGCAGGTACAAGCTGCCCGATTACGGCTCGGACGAGGGTGCGGAGGTCTATGACAGGATATTCTCGGTGCTTGAAAAGCACCGCATAGAAGCCTTTTTCTACATCGGCGGCAACGACTCTATGGACACGGTGCAGAAGCTCTCGGAGCACGCGGCGCGTATCGGCTCGGGCATACGCTTCGTGGGCGTGCCCAAGACCATAGACAACGACCTCCCCGTGACCGACCACACACCGGGCTTCGGCTCGGCGGCGAAGTACGTTTCCGCAACGGTGCAGGAGATAATCCGCGACAGCTCGGTTTACTCCATAGATTCGGTGACGATAATCGAGATAATGGGCAGGCACGCGGGCTGGCTGACGGCTTCCACCTGCGTCCTCAAAGCCAATGACGAGATAGCCCCCCACCTTATCTACCTGCCCGAGAGCGATTTCTCGGTGGAGAGATTTTTGGAGGACGTGCGCTCCGAACGCGCAAAGCACAAAGCGCTCATCGTCGCGGTCTCGGAGGGAATAAATATAGGCGATGTGGAAGCGCGCAGCGGAGCTTCGGACAACTTCGGGCATATGTACCTCTCGGGCGTGGGCAAGGCGCTCGAACAGATAGTCCGCGAGGAGATAGGCTGCAAGGTGCGCTCAATAGAGCTGAACGTGATGCAGCGCTGCTCCAGTCACATCTGCTCAAAGACCGATATCGACGAGGCGGAAGCCATAGGCGCGGAGGCTGTAAAGGCAGCCATGCGCGGCGAAACGGGCGTCACTATGGTGTTCAGGCGGCTCTCGGACAAGCCCTACGTCGTGACCGTCGAGACTGCGGATACCGCGCTCATGGCGAACAAGGAGAAGTTCTTCCCCCGCGAATGGATAAACGCCGCGGGCAACAATGTCTCCGACGAAGCGATAAAGTATTTCCTCCCCCTCATACAGGGCGAGGTCAATATCGCCATGAAAAACGGTATGCCCGTTCACTTCAAAATGCATATCTGATAATAATGCATATTTTTAATGCAATGTTAAAATTGAAATGCGCACGCTTCGGCACTTGACAAATCGGTGACAATGTGGTAATATAATAGTAGTAAATTTTTACTGCTTATCATTCGATCCTATGAGGGTCGGAAATACACGATAAAAGGAGTAAGTTACAATGGATTACTTGGAAATTGAAAAGGTAGTCGGCAGAGAGATACTCGATTCGAGAGGAAACCCCACCGTTGAGGCGGAGATCACCCTCGCTGACGGCACTGTTGCAAGAGGTACAGCTCCCTCGGGCGCTTCCACAGGTGAATTTGAGGCTCTTGAGCTTCGTGACGGCGACAAGAGCCGCTATCTCGGCAAGGGCGTTCAGAAGGCTGTCAAGAACATCAACACCGTTATCGCCGACACCATCGTTGGCATGGACGCTTCCGACATCTACGCTATCGACGCCGCTATGATAAAGGCTGACGGCACTAAGGACAAGTCCAAGCTGGGCGCTAACGCTATACTGGCTGTTTCCATCGCAACAGCAAGAGCTGCCGCGACCGCTCTTGACATTCCGCTGTACAGATTCTTAGGCGGTATCCAGGGCACAAAGCTCCCCGTTCCCATGATGAACATTCTTAACGGCGGCGCTCACGCTGACAGCGCTGTTGATACTCAGGAATTCATGGTAATGCCCGTAGGCGCTCCCTCCTTCAAGGAAGGTCTTCGCTGGTGCGCAGAGGTGTTCCATGCACTGAAGGCTCTGCTCAAGGAAATGGGCGACGTTACCGCTGTAGGCGACGAGGGCGGCTTTGCTCCCAACAGCCTGAAGAGCGACGAAGAGGCTATCGAGAAGATCCTCGAGGCTATCAAGAAGGCAGGCTTCGAGCCCGGCAAGGACTTCATGATCGCTATGGACGCTGCTTCCTCCGAGTGGAAGAGCGAAAAGGGCAAGGGCTTCTACAAGCAGCCCAAGAGCGGCAAGGAATTCACCTCCGACGAGCTTATCGCTCACTGGGAGGCACTTGTTGACAAGTACCCGATCATCTCCATCGAAGACGGTCTGGACGAAGAGGACTGGGACGGCTGGGTAAAGATGACCAAGCAGATCGGTCACAAGGTACAGCTCGTAGGCGACGACCTGTTCGTTACCAACACCGAGAGACTTGCTAAGGGCATTAAGCTCGGCGCTGCAAACTCTATTCTCATCAAGCTCAACCAGATCGGCTCCGTTTCCGAGACTCTTGAGGCTATCAAGATGGCTCACAAGGCGGGCTACACCGCTATTTCCTCGCACCGCTCGGGCGAGACTGCTGACACCACCATCGCCGACCTCGCAGTTGCTCTGAACACCTGCCAGATCAAGACAGGCGCTCCCAGCAGATCCGAAAGAGTTGCGAAGTACAACCAGCTTCTCCGCATCGAGGAGCAGCTCGGCGCTTCCGCCTGCTATCCTCAGATGGGCGCTTTCAACGTAAAGAAGTAATTTCTTGAGGGCTAAAGCGTAAAGCACAGACATTTTTTCAGTCCCCTGCTTCGGCGGGGGACTTTTTTATTCGGGAACCGCGAAATTGACGTTTCTCGGCTCTTGCAATCGGGGCGGGAATGTGGTATAATAAAAAGGACTGATAAACCTATGGAGGGGAAAGAATGGAAACGGAAAACAGCTTTACGCGAAGGAGCTTCAGACAGGTCTACGGCAGGGGCTCGGGGCTTTCGTCGGGCAGGCTCTGGTATGCCGCCCTCGTGCCGCTTTTCGGGGTCTATACCGAGCTTTACGCTTCAAATAAGTGGCTCGGTATGCTCGTTTGGGGGCTTGCGCTCGTGATGTCCCCCGCCGCCTGCCTGCTCGACCTTAAATACATCAGAAAGAACGGACATAACTACGCCGCTTTGAGCCCCGTACACGCGCTGATACCGCCGCTCTACATCTTTAAGCGCACCAAGCTCACGGGGGATTCCTCGGTCTGCGGGGCGGTGTGGTGCATAATGGCGGTGTACGCGCTCATCTTCAACGGCTTTACCACCGCTTCCAACCTCAAAAAAAGCGATTTCACCGGGGCGATCAAGGAGAACTACTGGCATAATATCTCGGAGCTCAGCGATGTGACCGCCGAAAAGACCGTACTCGAAACGCTGGAGGAACTGTTTTCGGACGCCGATGACAGCTCCGAGGGTGATACTGCGCTTGACTGGAACGCCGTGAAGCACAAGGGATATGTTGAAGTCACCTGCTCTGCGGGGGAGGACTTCGGTGCGGAGTTCAGGATAGATTTCGACGGCTACGCCATAAGCGCCTATCACCTCGTTTCGATAACCGAGAACGGAAAGACCACGGAGGGCGATAAGGCGGCGGACAGGATAAAGGAGCTTTTCCCCGATGACAGCTCCGACGAGAGCGGAGCCGATGACAGCGGAGATGACACCTCGGGTGCGGAGGAGCTTCGCATAGATGATGAAGCGGCATAGCGGGAGAATGACACATGATATACAGGATAGGATATCCGCGCTTCGGGCGCTTTTTCAGCGTTCCCTGCGGCGCGGCGGAAAATTATATGACGCAGGCGGACGGAGATCAGTGGAAGGTGCTTCTCTGCCTGCTATGCTCGGACGGCGACTGCGCCGATACCGCGGAGCTTGCGGCTCGGGCGGGGGTGAGCGAAACGTCTGCGGAGGACGCTCTTATCGCATGGACGAGCCGCGGTATCATCTCGGCTCGGAGAGAGGGGCAGGGGAGCGCTCCCTCGGCGGCAGTGCCCGTTTCTGCGCCCGTCATGCAGCCCATAGCGGCGGCGTCCGTCAGCAAGCCCGCACCTGCGGCGGCGGAAGCGCGTCCCGCGAAGCAAAAGGCGGCGGTGAGATATTCTCCGAAGGAACTTGCGGAGAAGGCGGAGAGATCCCCCGAGATAGCGGGGCTTTTCGAGGGCGTGCAGGCGATACTCGGCAGACCGATCACGGGGACGGAAACTGCGGGCTACCTGAATCTCTGCGAATACTACGGCTTCTCGGCGGCGTCGATACTCATACTCACCCGCTTCGCCCACGATCTCGGCAAGGACAGGATAGCCTACATCGAAGCGGTCGCAAAGGACTGGTTCGCCAAGGGCATTACCGACTATGAGGACGTTGAGCGGGAGATCGGCAGAATGACCGAACAGAACAAGTACGATACCCTCATAAAGAACGCCCTCGGCATAGAGGGCAAGACCACTGCAAAACAGGCTGAACTGTTCAGGCAGTGGCACGAGTGGGGATTCGACGCGGACACCGTTGAGCTTGCGGGAGAGCATTGCCGCGATAATAAGAGCAAGAACGTTCTGGGTTACATAAACGGCATACTCCGCCGCTGGCACGAAAACGGGCTCATGTCCGTAAGGGCGGTGCTCGAAAGCGAGAAGAAATACAAGGAGAGCAGGAAGAAGCTCGAAGCGGATAAGGGCGGCGACAACAGCTCTTTGAACGTGGATAAATGGTACGAGCTTGCGGAGTCCTTTGACCCTTGGGCAGAGGTGAACGGAGAGGGGGACAGCGATAAATGAGCGTGAATTATTCCGAAGAAACGGTGAGAAAAGCCGAACAGGAGCTTGCACGAAGGCGCAGTATCGCCGAGAGCGAACAGCTTGAACGTGAGGAACGTATATCCCGGGAGCTCCCCGAAGCGGCGGAGCTGAAACGCTCCCTCAGAAACGGATATTTCGAGCTTGTGAAGCTCATAGCCGCCCATGAGGGGGACGCAAAGAAAGCCGCCGAAAGGATAAGGGCAAAGAGCATTTCCACGCAGGAACGGCTGGAGCAGCTCCTTGCGGAGCATACGGGCGACCCTCATTACCTCGATGTGAGGTACAGCTGTCCCGCCTGCCGCGACACGGGCTTTGTGGAGGGCGTGCGCTGTAACTGCATGAAAGACCTGCTGAAACGCTTTGCCGCCGAGGAGATGAACGAGAACTCGGCGATAGCCCTGCACGACTTCTCCGAATACCGCCCGACCTACTATCCCGAGGGGGATATCCGCAGGCGAATGGACGGAGTGTGCGCCTACCTGAGAAAATACTGCGCCGATTTCCCCATCGGGAGCTGTTCTCTGCTTTTCGCGGGTGGAACGGGGCTCGGAAAGACCTTCCTTTCCTCCTGCATAGCGAGGGCTCTGGGGGAGCGGGGGATATCTGCGGCTTTCGTGTCGGCTTTCGATATGCTGAGGACCCTTGAAAACGAGCATTTCGGACGTGCGCAGGGCAACACTATGGACCAGCTTCTCACCGTCGATATGCTGATAATAGACGACCTCGGTTCGGAGCCTAATTCTTCCGTTTACGAAACATTCCTCTACAACATCATCAACGGACGGATAAACCGCAGGCTTCCGACCGTGATCTCTACGAATCTCGAAGGCGAAGTCCTGCGCTCGCGGTACCACGACCGCCTTGCCTCGCGGATAATGAGCGAGTTCCGCTGCATAATCTTCCGCGGCGAGGATATTCGCCAGATAAAAGCTCTCGAAAAGAGGAGGTAGAGGGGATCATGAAATTCCTGCAAAAGATAGGCAAGGCGCTCCTGCTCCCCGTTTCGGCACTGCCCCTCTGCGGACTGCTGATGGGGATAGGCTACCTGCTGTGCCCTCACGCCATGCAGGGAGGAGAAGTTACGGGTGCGGTACAGACCATAGGGCTGTTTCTGATAAAGGCGGGCGGAGCGGTCGTGGATCACATAGCGCTGTTATTTGCTGTAGGCGTGGGTGTCGGCATGGCGAAGGAGCGGGACGGCACTGCGGCTATCGCGGCGCTGGTATCGTGGCTCACAATGACGACGCTTCTCTCACAGGACGTCGTGACGGCGCTCATGCCCTCGATGACCGAAGATACCTCGGCTATGCTGGCATTTGCGAAGATAGAGAACCCGTTCATCGGCATGATGACGGGCTGTATAGGCGCCGCCTGTTACAACCGTTTCAAGGACACGAAGCTCCCCGACTGGCTGGGCTTTTTCAGCGGCAAGCGCTCGACGGTCATCATTGCGGGAGCTGTCTCCGTAGCCGCGGCGGCGGTGATGTTCTTTGTGTGGCCCGTGGTATTCGGACTGCTGGTAAAGCTCGGCATGACCATAAGCGAGCGGGGCGCTCTCGGCGCGGGGATATTCGCATTCCTGAACCGACTGCTGATACCCTTCGGTATGCACCATGCGCTCAACAACGTGTTCTTCTTCGACACCATAGGTCTCGGCGACATCACCCACTATTGGGCGGGGGACACCTCGGCGGACGTTGACTGGGACTTGGGGATATATATGTCGGGATTCTTCCCCTGCATGATGTTCGGCGTACTCGGAGCGGCGCTTGCGATGATACGCTGCGCCCCGAAGGAGCGCAGGAAATACGCGCGGGGGATACTGCTTTCGGGTGCTGTCTGCTCGCTGGTCTGCGGCGTGACGGAGCCCTTTGAGTTCGCGTTCATGTTCGCGGCGCCCTCGCTTTACGTGGCATATGCGCTGCTTTACGGCATATTCACTTATGCGGCGGCGCTGCTGGGATTTCGCGCGGGATTCGCGTTCTCGGGCGGAGCTACGGATCTGCTGTTCTCCTCCTCCATGCCCGCAGCTAAGAACACATGGCTGATAATACCGCTGGGCATAGCGGCGTTCGCGGTGTTCTACCTTGTTTTCAGGGTAATGGTGACGAAGCTCAACTTGAAAACTCCGGGACGTGAAGACCCGGACGACAGCGACGATGAAGCCGTGAGCGAGGTCGGAGACAGTTCCGATACAGCGGCGGGTATCGGGATAACGGCGCTCCTCAAAGCGCTGGGCGGACGTGACAACCTTACCTCGATAGACAACTGTATCACGAGGCTCAGGCTCGAAGTCGCGGATATGTCGCTTATCAACGAGAAGGCTATCACGGCAGCGGGGGCTAAGGGCGTGATGAAGATAGGCAGGAACGGCTTGCAGGTCATCGTCGGGCTGAACGTCCAGCTTGCGGCGGAGGCGCTCAAAAGAGCGGTGAAGAACACTCCCTCCGAAGAGAAGTCTGTCCCGAAGTCTGCCGCTCCCGCGGAGGTGCGAAAACTTGACCGCTGTGTTATACGCTGTTCGGCGGGGGAGGTCATGCAGCCTGCGGAGGGCAGGGTGATACCTCTTACGGAGATACCCGACCCGACCTTTGCGGAGGGCGTGATGGGCGCAGGTGTGGGGATAGTCCCCGAGGGCGACACGGTTTATTCGCCCTTTGACGGAAAGGTGATCTCGGCAGCGGACACTCTGCACGCGGTAGCTGTGGAGAAAGACGGCATGGAGGTATTGATACACGTCGGTATAGACACTGTGAAGCTGAACGGAGAGGGTTTTGAGTGTTATGTAAGCGAGGGCGATGAAGTAAAAGCGGGGCAGGCGCTCATGAAGTTTGACCGCAAAGTGATAAGTGAAGCGGGGTATAGTGATATTATAGCCGTAACGCTGACGAATTCGGACGAGTTCGGAGATGTGGAGTGTATGATAAATCATAATTTGTAAAGCGTACCTAACGAACGCGGGTGCCACCGCAAGCGTACAGTTGCACAGACAGCGGGTCCAGCGGCGCGACGCTGGCGAGGATTCCTAAGGGCGACTGTACGAACAAGTTCGCACTGCCCTTAGGCAGGGGAGCGCGAAGCGCTGGGGGCGGCGCCCCCGTTGCGCCGAAGGCGTAATTAAGCAAGCGTACCGACAAATCAATTCGTTCCCAAGAACCGCGCACGAACCGTCCGTTTAAATCGGCGATACCCAAAACTTCCGATAAATAAGGGACAAAGCAACAGCACCGCACAATGCCGCGAGAACCGCAGGTGTATCGCCGATTTAATTGTGCAAAAGAGCGAACGCGATTTTTGCACAACCACCAAACCTGCCGCAAGGCAGG
>CACZJT010000065.1 GCA_902781565.1 uncultured Ruminococcus sp. | reverse complement strand
CGAACCTAAACCACAAAGCGCCCCCAAGAACCGCAAGTCCGAAAGCCCAAGTTAAATCGGCGATACCAAAAAATGTGCAGTAAGGGCAGAAACGTCCCGCCCCGCACAAAGTAACGTGAACAGACGTATCGCCGATTTAATTTCACGAAACAGCGTCAGCGCATTTCGTGAAACCCCAAACCTGCCGCAAGGCAGGCGGGGCGCACGTCTACGTTATCCACAGGCGTACACATAGGTGCGCCCCTACAATGCACGTAAATAACGTTACGTGTGCGGTGATTCGTGCAAAACGGTCAGCCACACAAATTATGATCTGTATAAGAAAGGATTGATATACAGTGCCTTTGAATAAAGATATAAAACGAGTTCTTGTCATCGGGTCGGGACCTATCGTTATCGGACAGGCTGCCGAGTTCGACTACGCGGGAACTCAGGCTTGCCGCGCATTGAAGGAGGAGGGGCTCGAGGTCATTCTCGTGAACTCAAACCCCGCTACGATAATGACCGACAGCCATATGGCTGATAAAATATACATCGAACCCCTGACCCTCGAAACGGTCAAGCGCATAATCAAAAAGGAACGCCCCGACAGCCTGCTCTCAACACTGGGCGGTCAGACGGGTCTTACCCTCTCCATGCAGCTCGCAAAGGAGGGCTTCCTCGATGAATACGGCGTGAAACTCCTCGGAGCAAACCCCGAGACTATCGACAAGGCAGAGGACAGACAGCTCTTTAAGGAAACTATGGAGTCCATAGGTCAGCCCTGCATACCCTCCCTCGTGGTCAATACCGTCGAGGACGCGGTGAAGTTCGCCGACTCCGACGGCATAGGCTACCCCCTCATCGTCCGCCCCGCTTTCACTCTCGGCGGAACGGGCGGCGGTATAGTCCACAACGAGGAGGAGCTTCGCGAGATAGCCGCCAACGGTCTTTACCTCTCGCCCATAACTCAGGTGCTTATCGAGAAATGTATCTCGGGCTGGAAGGAGATAGAGTTCGAGGTGATGCGCGATTCTCACGGCAACGTGATAACCGTCTGCTCTATGGAGAACTTCGACCCCGTGGGCGTTCATACGGGCGACTCTATCGTTATCGCGCCCTGCGTTACCCTCGCGGATAAGGAATATCAGATGCTCCGCTCGGCGGCACTCAAAATAATCGACACCCTCAAAGTCGAGGGCGGGTGCAACTGTCAGTTCGCACTGAACCCCGAGAGCTTCGAGTACGCGGTCATCGAGGTGAACCCCCGTGTTTCCCGCTCCTCGGCGCTGGCTTCAAAGGCTACGGGCTACCCGATAGCCAAAGTCGCCGCAAAAATAGCCATAGGCTACACCCTCGACGAGATAAAGAACGCTGTAACGGGCAAGACTTACGCCTGCTTCGAGCCTGCGCTCGACTACGTTGTAGTCAAGCTCCCGAAGTTCCCCTTCGACAAGTTCGTATACGCCAAGCGCGACCTCGGCACTCAGATGAAAGCCACGGGCGAGGTCATGGCGATAGGCACGACCTTCGAGCAGGCGATAATGAAAGCCGTCCGCGGCGCCGAGATAGGTCACGACTGCCTTATCTCTCCCCGCCACACCGCGATGTCAGATGAGGAGATAAAAAAGCGCCTGCATGACTGCAACGACGAGCGGCTTTTCGTGGTATACGAAGCCCTGCGCCGCGGCGTTTCCGCGGACGAGATACACGCTGTAACGCTGATAGACGAGTGGTTCCTGAACAAGCTCCGCAAGCTCATAGATATGGAGCGCATATTGGAGAGCGGCGACGATTCCTTTGAGACTTACGAGAACGCCAAGAAGATAGGCTTCCCCGACAAGGTGATAGAGCGGCTCACGGGTAAGCCCGTGAAAAAGCACCTCCGCGCCGTGTATAAGATGGTGGACACCTGCGCCGCCGAATTCTCGGCTACCACGCCCTATTTCTACTCGACCTACGACAGCGAGGACGAAGCTGCGGAGTTCATAAACTCCCGCAACAGCACCAACAAGACCGTCATAGTTTTCGGCTCGGGTCCTATCCGCATAGGTCAGGGCATCGAGTTCGACTACGCTTCGGTACACTGCGTATGGGCGCTCAAAGAAAAGGGCTTCGATGTCGTTATAGTAAACAACAACCCCGAGACAGTTTCCACCGACTTCGACACCGCCGACAGGCTCTATTTCGAGCCCCTCACCAATGAGGACGTCATGAATATAATCGCCGTCGAAAAGCCCTACGGAGTTGTAGTGGCGTTCGGCGGACAGACCGCTATAAAGCTCACCAAACACTTAGCCGAAAACGGCGTCAACGTCATGGGTACTCCCCCCGATTCCATAGACGCCGCCGAGGACAGAGAGCGCTTCGACGAGCTTCTTGAAGAGCACCACATCAAGCGCCCGCAGGGATTCACGGTAATGACCACCGAGGAAGCGCTCAAGGTCGCAAACAAGATAGGCTATCCCGTTCTCATGCGCCCCTCCTACGTGCTGGGCGGGCAGAACATGATAATCGCTTTCAGTGACGCAGACATCAGGGAATACATGGCGATAATCCTCGCCCAAAACATCGAGAACCCGATACTCATAGACAAGTACCTCATGGGTACGGAGCTTGAGATAGACGCCATCTGCGACGGTGAGGATATCCTTATCCCGGGTATCATGGAGCATATCGAGCGCACGGGCGTACACTCGGGCGACTCCATAGCCGTATACCCCGCATGGAACGTTTCCGACAAGCTCATGGAGCGCATCGTGGACTGCTCCAAAAAGCTCGCGGTATCGCTGAAAACTATGGGACTGGTCAATATCCAGTACCTTATCAACAACGATGAGCTGTACGTCATAGAGGTCAACCCCCGCTCTTCGAGGACTATCCCATACATCAGCAAGGTGACGGGCGTGCCTATGGTAGACCTCGCGACACGCTGTATGCTGGGCGAAAAGCTCGCCGATATGGGCTACGGAACGGGGCTCTATCCCAATTCGCCCTACGTGGCTGTAAAAGTCCCCGTGTTCTCGTTTGAGAAGCTGATAGACGTTGACAATCACTTAGGGCCCGAGATGAAATCCACGGGAGAAGTCCTCGCGGTCGCAAGCTCGCTGGAGGAAGCGCTGTACAAGGGACTTACCGCTGCGGGCTACAAGCTCAGGGTAGAGGGCGGCGTGTTCATCACCGTCCGCGACCCCGACAAGCGGGAGATACCCCAGACCGCAAAGGCGTTCTATGACTTAGGCTTCAAGATATATTCCACAAAGGGCACTGCGGCAGTTCTCCGCGAACACGGCATACCCTGCGAGGAAGTCAAGAAGATCCACGAAGCCGAGGAGAACACCCTGACCCTCATCGAGAGCGGAAAGATAAGCTATGTCATCTCCACCTCCTCCAAGGGGCGCGACCCTCAGCGCGACAGCGTAAAGATACGCCGCAAGACGGTCGAGCGCAATATCCCCTGCCTGACCTCGATAGACACGGCGAACGCCATAGCCGCTTCGATACGCTCCAAGTATTCCGAAAAGACCACCGAGATCGTTGACATCAACCATATGCGCCGCGAGAAGGTCAAGCTCTCCTTCACGAAAATGCACGGCTGCGGGAACGATTATGTATACTTCAACTGCTTCGACCACATCATCGACAACCCCGAGGGACTTTCCATCGCGCTTTCCGACAGGCATTTCGGCGTAGGCGGCGACGGCATAATCCTTATCGAGCGTTCCGACAAAGCCGCGGGCAAGATGAGGATATTCAACCTCGACGGCTCGGAAGCGATGATGTGCGGAAACGGCATACGCTGTGTTGCGAAGTTCATGCGTGACAACGGGCTTGTCGATCGCGACGATTTCGAGATCGAGACACTTTCGGGCAACAAGAAAGTATCCCTCTGCCGCCACTACGGCGAGGTGAACGGCACGACCGTTGACATGGGCGCTGCGATCTTAGACCCGAAACTGATACCCACCGCCCTCCCCGCCGACGAGAACGGCAGAGTAGTCGATCGTCCGATAAAGATCGGCGGCGAGGACTACAATATCACCTGTGTTTCCATGGGCAATCCCCATGCGGTAGTATTCATGCACGGGAACATCGACGAGCTCGACCTTGAAACGCTGGGACCGAAGTTCGAGTTCAACGAAGCCTTCCCCGACCGTGTGAACACGGAGTTCATCAAGGTCATAGACGACCACACGCTGAAAATGCGGGTATGGGAGCGCGGTTCGGGCGAGACATGGGCGTGCGGAACGGGAGCCTGTGCCGCGGCGACGGCAGCGGTGCTCAACGGCTATTGTCCGAAGAACGAGAACATCACGGTAAGGCTGCGCGGCGGCGACCTGATGATAAGAGTGACCGACGAAGCGGTATACATGACGGGCAATGCCGTAACGGTATTCAGCGGAGAGATAATCATTTAATTCGGAATGATGAATGCGGAATTGAATGTGTCGCATACGCGACGTTTATGCGAACGCTTCGCTCCGCACAATTCGGTGTAGGATACGTTTTTCGCAAAGTGAAAGATAAAGGTACAACGCAGGGCAGATACGCCGGTTGCAAGGGGCGGCGTTAGCCCCTTGCCGAGGGTCGCGGGGCGAGGAGCCCCGCGCAGGGGAGGGCGAACGCAGTTCGCCCGTGGGGGCAGAGCCCCCGTTGCGCCGCAGGCGCAATACAGCAAGTCCGCACAGACAAGAAAGCCGAAAAAGAAACGCAAGACCGGAAGATCAAAGTTAAATCGGCGATACCCAAATAAAACGTGCAGTAAGGGCATAAGCGCCCCGACCCGCACAGAGTACCGTGAACAAGACGTATCGCCGATTTAATTTCACGAAACAGCGGAGCGCATTTCGTGAAACCCCATACCCGCCGTCAGGCGGGCAAAAGCCGAGCAATCCCTGTACGAACATAGTTCGTACCCCCTGCACAGGTTTTGTACCATAAGGTCACATCAACAAGTCATGATACAACATTATAGAAAGGACTGTTATTATGCCACAGTTAAACGAAAACTTTTTAAAGCTCGAAAAGAATTACCTTTTCATCAACATCGCCAAGAAAGTCAAGGCTTTCTCCGAGGCTAACCCCGACGCGGATATTATCCGCATGGGTATAGGCGACGTTACCCTCCCTATCGCAAAATGCGTCGTTGACGCCATGAAAAAGGGCGCGGACGAAATGGGCGTCAAGGAGACCTTCAAGGGCTACGAGGACAGCGGCGCAGGCTATGACTTCCTCAAAGAAGCCGTCAGCGGCTACTATAAGAGCTTCGGCGTTGAGGTCAAGCCCTCCGAGATACGCATTAACGACGGCGCCAAGAGCGACTGCGGCAACATCGTGGATATATTCGGCAATGATAATGTTGTTCTTATTACCGACCCCGCTTACCCCGTTTACGTCGATACCAACCGCATGAACGGCAGAAAGGTCATCTTCGCCGACTCGAACGAAGAGAACGGCTTCGCCGCTATGCCCGATGAGAACGTTCACGCCGACCTTATCTACCTCTGCTCCCCCAATAACCCCACGGGCTCGGTATACACCGCCGATCAGCTCAGGGTATGGATAGACTACGCCATAAAGAATGACGCCGTTATTATCTACGACAGCGCCTATGAGGCTTTCATCACCGAGGACGGTATCCCCCGCTCTATCTACGCCATAGAGGGCGCGAGAAAGTGCGCTATCGAGATGTGCTCGCTCTCAAAGACCGCGGGCTTCACGGGTATGCGCTGCGGATATACCGTAATTCCCGATGAGCTGGTATTCAAGTCCTCCGACGGTCAGGACGTCAGCATTTCCCAGCTCTGGGGCAGACGTCAGGGCAGTAAGTTCAACGGCGTAAGCTACCCCGTACAGTGCGCTGCGGCGGCTGTGTTCTCCGAGGAGGGTATCAGGCAGACCCGCGAGAACATCAAGTATTATCAGCAGAACGCCGCAGTCATCGCGGCGGCTCTCGATGAGCTGGGCATAAAGTACACGGGCGGCAAGAACTCCCCCTACATCTGGCTGAAATGCCCGAACGGTATGGGAAGCTGGGAATTCTTCGACAAGCTCCTCGAAGAAGCAAACGTCGTCGGCACTCCGGGCGCGGGCTTCGGCAAGAACGGCGAGGGCTGGTTCAGGCTCACCGCCTTCGGCGACGCCGACCGTACCAAAGAAGCTATGGAGCGCATAAAGAAAATGCTCGGCTGAAAATAACGCATATCCGGGGGACGGAGAAAGGCTCTCCGCCCCTTTTTGCGTTTTTGAAAAAATTTTTTCAAAAAACACTTGACAAACGCTTTGTGATGTGGTATAATATTATCGTTGACTTAGGTCGGCGATATGCAGGTGTGGCGGAATCGGCAGACGCGCTAGCTTCAGGTGCTAGTGATCGCAAGGTCGTATGGGTTCAAGTCCCTTCACCTGCACTTTTTATTTCATTGAGCGCGTGAGATCATGCGCTCTTTTTTATTACTTGCGTTTTGCTATGGTACAATTTATGGGACAAATTGCACAAAACAACCGTTTATTGCTATGCAAAACATAAAAAATCCCTCGAATCGTTGACATTCCGAACGGGCTGTGATATAATGTAAGGTACAGTATTACGTCTTTTTTAATGTAAACACGGAGGAGATAAAAAATGAAAAGAACAAAGATACTTGCCGCTCTTTCGGCGGCGGCTATGGCAGTTTCCATGGCAGCAGTCCCCGCACAGGCTGCTGCGGCTTCGGACAGCACTTCGTCCGCTGTTGTAATGGGTGCGGCTTCCTATGACATCATCGACGTTGTGAACGCATTCAAGGACGCGGGCTTCAACAGCCTTAATGTCAACAATCTCCGCAATTTCCTTATCCTGAACGACGACTATTTCAGCGATTCGGATTATGCGGACTTCATCGACTTTGCAAACGAAATCAAGGATCTCTACTTCGCTCCGCTGGCGTACTCGCTGTTCTATAAGACGCCTGCTCAGCTTTCCGAGAGCGAGAGATACGATGTTCTCGACAACCTCAGCAACGCAGAGAAGGACGCTATCGACAAGCGCCTTATCAAGGTCGCGGAGGATCATTATGTGCTCGTTACCTTCGATTACGACGCCAACGGCTACACCGTAGTTTACGGCTCAATGAGACAGGGCGCTTCCAAGAAGAGCAAGTCGAGCGGCTCGGGCTACAGCTTCGATGACGATGATGAGGATTGGGGCTATTCCAAGAGCAGCAAGTCGGGCAGCATATCCAAGGCGAGCGTTTCCCTTTCGGCTACCAAGCTCATCTACAACGGCAGTGCGAGAAAGCCCGCCGTAGCCGTTAAGCTGAACGGCAAGAAGCTCGTGAAGGGCAGAGATTACACCCTCACCTTCAAGAACAATATCCGTCCCGGACAGGCTACAGTCACCGTTACGGGCAAGGGCAGCTACTCGGGCAGCAAGACCGTGGCTTACTACATCGCCCCCAGAACGCTCACGATCAGAAAGCTCAGCTCTCCCGCCAAGTATAAGATCAAGGCGGTATGGAACAGAGAGCCCGTTGCTACAGGCTACAATATCCAGGTATCCGCGAACTCGGGCTTCGGCAGCGTGAAGAACTACTACGTAAAGAACAACAACACCGTTACCAAGACCATATCGGGGCTTACCTCGGGCAGAAGATACTTCGTTCGTGTACGCGCCTACAAGCAGATATCCACCCGCAAGATCTGCGGCAAGTTCAGCGCCGTAAAGAAGATCACCGTCAAGTGATAGCAAGTAATTAAAGCATGACCTCACAGCATTTTCGGCTTCGGTCGGAAATGCTGTTTTTTTCTCACAAAAAAATTTTGATATGGGGTTGAAATATTGTCGGAAATGTGTTATACTATAGTATAGGGAACGAAACACCCCTTACAGAATTGGAGGTATTAAAATTGGAAAGTCGTTTACAGCATATAGCTTCTAACAGGAACAGCAGGGTACGCATAGGCATTATCCCCGGACACCACGCCACCAACCACTCACACGTAAATTTCTATGTTGACATGACGAGCATAAAGACGAGCATGAAGACCGCCCGCGACGCCGCGAAGGACTTGGGCTCGGACTTTGCGGACACTCATATTGACACGATAATCTGTCTTGAGGGCACGCAGATACTGGGCGCGTTCCTTGCGGAATATCTGTCTCAGACGGGCATGAACCGCGACAAGGACATCGACATCGTGACCCCCGAGCTGAACGCGAGCAACCAGCTTCTTTTCCGCGACAACACGCAGAGCAAGATATGGGGCAAGCAGGTGCTTCTGCTCATCGCTTCGGCTTCCACGGGCAAGTCCATAAACCGTGCGATCGACTGTCTGCAATACTACAACGGCAAGCTGACAGGCGTAGCGGCGATATTCTCGGCTATCCATGAGATACACGGCATAAAGGTAAAGTCGGTATTCACGGACGAAGATCTCCCACATTATGAGACATATCTCCCTGCCGACTGTCCGATGTGCAAAGCGGGGCAGAAGGTAGACGCGCTGATAAACAGCTACGGATATTCCAAGCTCTGATAAGAAAGTGCCATAGTATTCTGGTAATCAGATACTATGGCATTTATTATTAAAGCATAATTTGTAAGGCTGACCGCGTTGCACTATTTGGTGTAGGGCGGGGGCTTGCTCCCGCCCCTTTGACGTGCATGATTTTGGTGTAGGGTCGGGGCTTACCCCGACCTCTTGACCCGAACAACGTTACGTTGTTCCATTTGTGTAGGGGCGAACCTATGTGTGCGCCCGTGGATAACGTAGGGTTTACCTTGCCCCCGCCTGCCTTGCGGCAGGTTTGGGGTTTCACGAAATGCGCTGACGCTGTTTCGTGAAATAAAATCGGCGATACGTGCGGTTCTCGTTACGTTGTACAAAATCGGAAGATTGTCCCTTACTGCACATTTTTTTGTATCGCCGATTTAACTTGAACTTTCGGACTTGCGGTTTTTGGGGGCGCTTTGTGGTTTAGGTTCGCTTGCTTCTTTGCGCCTGCGGCGCAACGGGGGCGCCGCCCCCACGGGCGAACTGCGTTCGCCCTCCCCTGCAAGGGCTCCTCGCCCTTGACCTCGGCAAGGGGCTAACGCCGCCCCTTGCATCCGGCGTGTTTGTGCTACAGAGTGCCGCTTTATTTATTTGTGCTTGCGGTCATTTTGCGCTTTCGCTCTTTGTACTTTGCGGCTTCGGCGGAGCGCGTTTTGCTCGCGAAACCGCGTCCGCATAAACGCGGCGCAGCCGCTCCTTCAATTCCGAATTCCGCATTCCGAATTCCGAATTATCCAGCCCCGTAAATTATGATTTATCGCATATACAAATAACCGCACTCTGACTTTCCCCGCAAAAAAAACAGCCCCCTCGTGAGGGAGCTGTCAATAGGTCGCGTATCAGATGAATCCTTCGTGAGGACCCTGATAATTGCTCTTGCCGTCAAATGCAAGGAGCAGATAGAATATCGGCGACAGGAAAAGAAGACCAATTCCGAATCCGGTGCTTCTGCCGTATACCTGTGCCAATCTGATATTCATGACGATACCGATTATCCAGCCGAGTATCGGCACGAGTAAAAGCAGGAACTTCCAGCCGTTGCCGTAAACGATCTTGAACATAACGTACAGATTGTAGATCGGAATGATCGCTGCCCATGCAGGCTCACCCGCCATAGCATAGAGCTTGAAGTCCGCGATAAGCGCTACTAAACCGATAACGAGCTCTACCGCAATGAGCCAGCCCGGCGCCTCGGGCGTCTGCGTTGTTGACGACATTACCGCCGCTGCCATTGTTGCTAACATATTGTTTCCCCCCTAAAAATTTAATCTAAGCGAAAACGTTTTCCGCTCTGATATCATTATACAATAAAAAGTACGCTTTGTCAAGTGTTTTTCAAAATATTATGAAAAAAATATAACCAAAATATTGCACTCAATTTGTGAACAAAGCGTAAAATTCACGGCGTTTATGGACTATCCCTCCGTTTTGTGATATAATTAGTATCGTAAGGTCAGGGACGAAAAGGAGGCGGTATCGTGGGCAAAAACGAACGCAGTGGGAGCTACATGGTCGATGTGGCTTCTTCAAGAGAATATATGTACCAGAACGCCGCCTACCGCGACGCTTTCACCCGCTGGAGAAACGACCGCAAGAACAAATTCGGCTACCGCTTCGTCCATGACAGCCGCGAACATACCTACATCGACGGCGGCGGCTTCGCAGATAAACAGCTCATAACCGCCGAAACGGGCGCACTCCACACCTGCCTGCAATTTTTGGGAGCCCTCATGCTCCTGTACTTCGCCGTGGAACAGATACTCTTCTTCGTGCTCAAAGCCAATTTCGAGAGGGTACACATAGACAGAGTTTACTACTCCATGAGGAATATAGACAATATCGCACCCTCAAAGGAAGTATATCTGTTCTGCTCCATGCGGATACTTCTGCTCCTGATACCCCTTTTCATCATGGTACAGTACGTCAAACTGCCCCGCGATGTGGGCATACCGAATTCAAAGACCGACAAGCGGGTGCTTCTCTACGCATTCACGATAACTATGGTCATGAGCGTATGCTTCCGCTTCCTTGACTACGGGCTATCTCACCTGCTCCGCACCGCTAGGATAGACGTGACATTCTATACCTACCTACAGACCGACACCGAACAGGCTCAGATATTCTACTTCATCACTCAGCTCATCGTCTGCCCCGTGCTTACGGAGATACTGTTCAGAGGGTATCTTCTGCAAATGTTCCGTCAGTTCGGGGATAACTTCGCCATATTCATATCCTCCCTCGCCGCCGCGCTGGTATACCACGATATCTCTAAGGTCATGTACGTGTTCTCGCTGGGCGTTGTCCTCGGGATAATCACCATAAGAAACGGCAATATCTACCCTACCATCTTTATCCAGCTCGCCATGACAAACATCACCATGCTCCTGAACAGCCTTGCGGGAGAGGTCACGAACCTTTTCAACCGACTGACCGAGCTTACAGCCTGCTTCCTGATACTCGCGGTGTTCTTCCCGCTCATGCTCATCATGAGATTTCGGCTCGAAACTCCGTTCAGGCTGCGCCACGACAACACCGAGCTTTCCTTCGCTCAGAAGCTCCGTCAACTGCTCAATTCCGCATGGACAGTGATATGGCTCATAGTAATGCTCCTTGCGACCATACTTTCGGTGACTTTCATATGAACGAAAACGCAAACGGGAACGACATCAGATATATGCTCCGATGTCTGGAGCTTGCGCGCATCGCCGCGGAAAACGGAGATGTGCCTGTGGGGGCAGTGATAGTAAAGCAGTCCACGGGCGAGATAGTCGGCGAGGGCTGCAACCGCCGCGAGGCGGACAAGTCCTCCCTCTCCCATGCGGAGCTTATCGCCATAGACGCGGCATCGAAGCGGCTGGGCGGGTGGCGGCTCATCGACTGCGCCCTGTACGTGACCCTCGAACCCTGCGCCATGTGCGCGGGGGCGATAGTCAACAGCCGTATCGAGCGGGTAGTATTCGGAGCCTATGATCTGCGGTTCGGAGCCTGCGGCTCGCTGTTCAACCTGTTCGGACAGGGCTTGAACCACACCCCTCAGCTCACGGGCGGAGTGATGCGGGAGGAATGTGCCGCGCTCATGAAGGAGTTCTTTAAGGCTCTGAGGGAAAGAAGCAAGTAATCTACGTAAAGGAGGCAGAGAGCATGGCTGAATACTGGGACTTATACGACGAGGAACGCAAGCCCCTCGGACGCACCGTACTTCGGGGCAGTCTTGATTCAACGAGCGGGGTGTTCCATGTAGTCGTGATGATAGCGACTATGGATTCCCGCGGGCGGCTGCTCTGCACTCTGCGTTCCGCGGAGAAATCCAACTATCCTGCGGTATGGGAGCTTACGGCGGGCTCGGTGCTTGCGGGAGAGGACAGTCTTACCGCGGCGGTCAGGGAGCTTCGGGAGGAAACGGGCATAACCGCCGCCCCCGGGGAGCTCAGATTCATCAAGAGCGTCCGCGAGACCACGGCGTTCATCGACTGTTATTTCCTGCGGCGTGACGTAGCCATCGAGGATATAGTCTTGCAGGAGGGTGAGACTTCTGCGGCGAAGTGGGTAAGCAAGCCCGAGTTCGAGAACATGATAGCGCAGAAAAAAATAGCCTTTCCCGTAGCCCGCAGATATTCGGAGCTGTATGACTATCTCATGCAGGAAGGTTTCATATAACAAGAGGACGAGCCATAGTATTACCGATGAAAGGTCGGTAAGCTATGGCTTTTTCAATTTACGGGCAGATATGGTATCAGCACAAAGAATAATTCGGAATGCGGAATTCGGAATTCGGAATTGAAGGTGTCCGCCTGCGGCGGACGTTTATGCGGACGCGGTTTCGCGAGCGAAACGCGCTCCGCCGAAGCCGCAAAGTACAAAGAGCGAAAGCGCAAAATGACCGCAAGCACAAATAAAGAAAGCGGCACACTGTAGCACAGACCAAAAGTCTTAGGAAAGAGTCAAGGGAA
>CACZJT010000064.1 GCA_902781565.1 uncultured Ruminococcus sp. | reverse complement strand
GGGAAAACCCTTCTGAAGAAGGGTTATTCCCTTGACTCTTTCCTAAGACTTTTGGTCTGTGCTACAGTGTGCCGCTTTCTTTATTTGTGCCTGCGGTCACTTTTCACTTCCTGTGCTTTGCGGCTTCGGCGGAGCGCGTTTCGCTTGGCGTACCGCGTCCGCATATTCGCGGCGCAGCCGCTCCTTCAATTCCGAATTCCGCATTCCGAATTCCGAATTATTATCCCGCTCCGCAAATTATGATTTGACTATATCAAAGCGAGGTCTTTTCATGCCTAAAGAATTATCACCCGAAAAACGTAAACGCGCGGACGCGCTCGCGGTCAGGATACTTGAACACTCCCGAAATATGCTTATAATGCAGCTTCGCTTCCTCGAACAGGCGGTGGGACTTCTCACCCCCGTGCCCTACGACGGGACGGTCTGCACCGACGGCGAGAGCCTTTTCTTCGACTGCCGCTTCGTCCTCGCTAAATTCCAGATGAGCGAACAAGGTATCTCCCGCGTCATGCTGCATATAATTCTCCACTGCGTTTTCAGACACTTCATCATCTCTCCCTCCGTCGAACGCCGAAGCTGGGATCTCGCCTGCGATATCGCCGTTGAACAGCTGCTCACCGAACTGGGCTACCCCGACCCCGAACCCCGCCGCGCTTCAAAACAGTCCGCAGAACTCACGAAGCTCAAAAGCGACCTCAAATACATGAACGCCGAGAAGATATACGAATACCTCAGAAACTCGCCCCCTCACGAGAACCGCTTCGCCGCCCTTGAAGAACTTTTCCGCGAGGACAGCCACGAGCCCTGGTATATCCGCGGCAGGAAAAAAGGCCGCTCCGAAAAGGACGGCGGCAGTAAGGGAGAGAACGGCGGCGGCGACGGCGATACAATGACCGTCAGCGTCAGCGTGTCGCCCGATGACGAGGGCTCGGACAGCAATCCGGAGAACAGCGACAGCGAGATCATGAACGAGCTTGAACAGCTCCTGTCCGATATTGATGACGGCGATAATGACGGCGAGGGAAGCGGTCAGGACGACCTCGAAGAACAGTGGAGGAACGTTTCACAGCATATACAGCTTGACCTCGAATCCTTCTCGAAAATGCACGGCAAGGGCGGCGGGAGCCTTGTCCAGAGCCTGCAAGCCGTCAACCGCGAGCGCTACGATTACAGCGAGTTCCTGCGGAGATTCGCGGTATACGGCGAGGAGATGAAGACCGACGAGGACAGCTTCGACTATAACTTCTACTGCTACGGACTTTCCCAATACGGCAACGCCGCCATAATCGAGCCCCTCGAATACAGCGACGTCAAGCGCGTGAGGGAGTTCGTCATTGCGATAGATACCTCGGGCTCGGTGGCGGGCGATACGGTGCAGAAATTCCTGCAAAAGACCTACAATATCTTAAAACAACAGGAGAGCTTTTTCTCGAAGGTCAATATCCACATTATCCAGTGCGACGCCGAGGTGCAGGAGGACGCCAAGATCACCACTACCGAGGAATTTGACGAGTACCTGAAAACTATAGAGCTTCGGGGCTTCGGCGGGACGGACTTCCGACCCGTGTTCCGCTACGTGAACAAAATGGTCGAGAACCGCGAGTTTGAGGACCTTCGGGGGCTCATATACTTCACCGACGGCTGCGGGACTTTCCCCGAGAAACAGCCGCCCTACAGCACCGCATTCGTGTTCCTCGATGATGAGTACAATAATTACGATGTTCCCGTCTGGGCGATAAAGCTGATACTACAGAGAGAAGAGATATAAAAACACCCGTGTGTCTTATTGCGGACACACGGGTGATATTTTTAGGATTTGCAATAGCTCGGCGAGAGAGCGGGGCTCTTGACGGATACCTTGCGCTCCGCCTTTCTCATCTCTATGAAGTAGAGGAATATGAGCAGTACGCCCGCCGCGCTCCACGCCACGGGGGAAGCGAACACCGCCGCGTCAAAGCCCAGCCTGTAGACGAAGCCGAAGCTGATGATAATGCGCGACACCAGCTCTATAGCTCCCGCCAGCATGGTGACTACCGAGAAGCCCAGCCCCTGTAACAGGTTCCTGAACAGGAACAGCACTCCGAGTATGGGGTAGAACAGGCAGGTCACGCGGAGGAAGTGCCGAACGTCTGCGACTATGGCGAGGTATTCGGGGTCGCTCGATTTGAGGAAGATGTGGGTCATGTACTCCCCGAAGAAGAACACCACCGCCGCGATAGCCACGGAGTAGATCATCTGCACCGCAAGAGCCTCCCGCACGCCCAGCCGAACACGGTCTATGCGCTTTGCGCCGAGGTTCTGCCCGCCGTAGGTCGCCATTGTCACGCCTACGGTCTCCAGCGGCTGTATCACGAGGTTCTGCACCTTCTGACCCGCGCTTATGCCCGCAACGGCTACCGAGCCCAGCGAGTTCACGGCGGTCTGTAGGATAATGGTACCCACGGCGGTTATGGAGAATTGCAGAGCCATAGGCAGACCGACCGCGGCAGTTTCTTTCATGAGGGAGAAGTCGAGCTGTTTTTCGCCCTTCTCATAGCCGAGGACGGGCAGTCCGCGCTTCATGTAGATATAGCACATAGCTCCCGAGATAGCCTGCGAAAGAACGGTCGCCAGCGCCGTTCCCACAACTCCCAGCCCGAACAGAAGTATGAACGCGAGATCGAAGACCACGTTCAGAGCCGAGGATATTAGCAGGTATTTGAGCGGCGTCTTGCTGTCCCCGAGGGCGCGGAGGATACCCGACATCATGTTGTAGAATATGGTCACGGGAATGCCCATGAAGATAACGACGATGTAGGAGTAGGCGTAGTCGAAGGTGTCGGGAGTGGTCTTCATAAGCTGTAGCAGGGGCTTGCAGAAGATCACCGTCACCGCCGTAAGCACCACCGCGAGAGCCCCCGCGAGGAGGTTTGCATTGTATATAGTCCGTCGCATGGCTTTGAGGTCGCCCGAGCCGAAGCGCTGAGCCACGGGGATAGAGAATCCCGCGCAAATGCCCGTAGCCGTTCCGATAACGAGGAAGTAAACGCTCCCCACCGAGCCCACGCCCGCGAAAGCCTTGACTCCCACATACTGACCGACGATTATGGAATCCACCATATTATAAAGCTGCTGAAAGATGTTCCCGCATACCATAGGCAGGCAGAAAGCAAGTATCAGCGCAAGGGGCTTGCCCTTGGTCATATCTCTTGTCATTTCGATACTCTCCTTATCATTGCACTCTCATACAAAAATATTAAATCTCTTTATTTCCGTTCGGATTTGTATTTTATACCTTTTCACTGTTTATTACAACAGATATTTTGTAAGCATTTTATAAATTATGATAGCATGATTTGTGTACTTTTTATAAAGCCAAGGCCCGCCCGAAATTCATATTGCAATAAGCACAAAAATATTTGAACGAAATCCTTTTCGCAGAAACAACATTGCACAAGCTTTTTTGAGGGCAAAAAAATATTGCGAAGCACTTGAAAAATCTGCGGGGCTGTGCTATAATATAAATAATGAATGCAGATAACGCTATCATATGAAATGAGGTAATCATTATGGCAACAATTCTTGTAACGGGCGGAGCCGGGTTCATCGGCAGTCATACCTGCGTCGAGCTTCTCGGGGCGGGTCATGAGATCATCGTTTACGACAACTTTTCCAACTCGAAGCCCGAGGCTCTGGAGCGTATCAAAAAGATCAGCGGGAAGGACTTCAGATTCGTTGAGGGGGATATTCTCGACCTCGACGCGCTGGATAAGGTCTTTGACGAGAACAAGATCGACGCGGTGATACACTTCGCGGGGCTCAAAGCCGTCGGCGAGAGCGTTCAGAAGCCCGTGGAGTATTACCACAACAACATCACGGGTACGCTCATGCTCATAAAGGCTATGCGTGCTCACGATTGCAAGAGGATAGTGTTCTCCTCCTCAGCCACCGTTTACGGTGTGGACAACCCCGTTCCCTACGTGGAAACGATGCCTACCCATACTTCCACCAATCCCTACGGCTACACCAAGGTCATGATAGAGCAGATCTTGCAGGACGTTTACACTGCCGATAAGGACTGGAGCATAGTGCTCCTTCGCTACTTCAACCCCATAGGCGCCCACAAGAGCGGGCTTCTGGGCGAGGACCCCAACGGCATACCTAACAATCTTTTCCCCTACATTCAGCAGGTCGCGGTCGGCAAGCGCGAATTCCTGGGCGTTTTCGGCAACGATTACGACACCCCCGACGGCACAGGCGTCCGCGATTACATTCACGTTATGGACTTAGCGAACGGTCATCTCTGCGCGGTGGACTATGTTCTCGCGCACAAGGGCGTTGAAGCCGTGAACCTCGGAACGGGCAAGGGTTCGAGCGTTCTCGATGTCCTCCACGCCTTCGAGAAGGCTTGCGGTAAGGAGCTGCCCTACAAGATCATGCCCCGCCGTGCGGGAGACATCGCTTGGTGCTACGCCGACGCCACGAAAGCAAAAGAGCTTTTCGGCTGGGAAGCCAGGTACGGCATTGACGAGATGTGCGAGGACGGCTGGCGCTTCATCGAGCAGAACCCCAACGGGCTTTGATCTCACCGTAAGTCAAAGAGCGCTCTATCAGTTCACTTTTTTCGATCACGAAAGGCTGTCTGCCCTCCAGTTCGGGCAGACAGCGCAGAATACAATACCGTAAACAAAAAGCGCAGCCCTGCGGCTGCGCCCTGCTCATTTGCTTATGGGGTCGATATAGTCTATGGGGTCTATCCAGTCGCCGTTGCGTTTCAGGGCGAAATGCAGGTGGCTCGGCTCGGCGGCTTCGCATTCGGCAGTGTCGCCCACCGCGCCTATCGTCTGACCCGCCTGCACCCTGTCGCCCTCCTTGACGGCTACGGCTTCCGAGAGCGAGTAGTAATAGCCCATTATCCCGCTCCCGTGGTCGATGATGACCGTGTATCCCCAGAGCGGGTCCTCCGCCACCTTCGTGACTTCTCCGCGGTTCATGGCTCTTACCGCCGTGCCCCGCTCGGCTTTGATGTCCACCCCGTCATGGGTCTTCCACACCCCGAGCGTTTCGCTCTTCACAAGCTCGCCGCCGCTGAAAGGCTCGATGATCTCGCCGTTCACGGGCATGACGTTCGGCTGAGTGTCGGGCACCAAAGTATCGGGCGCGGAACTGTCCGATGCGATCCTGCGCGATGCCGAGCTTATCGGAGTGGCGGCGTCGGGCTCCATATCGACACCCTCCTGCTTCTTGTCAGCTGCCGCTATATCAATGCGGGGAGTTTCATAGGTTCGGTCGTAGAGCGAAGGCGTTTCCACAGCCTTCGACGCACGGTCGTAAGCTACCACGCCCGCTCCCACCGACAGCACCGCAAAAGCCGCGAGTGTGATGTACGCTCCCCGCCCCCCGAGCAGTGCCGCAAGCCTTGTTTCTTTAAACGATCTCATTTCGGGATCACCTTTCCTTTCTTTGACCTCGTTTGGTCTGTGTACCTATTATTGTACAAAAGAGGTAAATTTATTCAGCCTGTCCGCAAATTTTCGGGAAAAGCGGATAAATGTTACAAAACGAGTAAACCGATGAAAAAAGACTTGACAAGCGAAACGGTATGTGATATAATAAAACTACGAACATATAGACAAAGAACTGCTCTTCAGATACAAAATATGGGGCAGTTCGCCGTGCAGTTTATGCCGTTGCAGTCGGCATTCCCGCACGGAGACCAACGAAAGGCAGTGACAAGGATATGATGAAGAAACTTTCTGCTGCGGTACTCGCTCTTGTTATGGCAGCGGGCAGCGGTACGGCTCTTATCGGCTCGGCTGACGAGCTCGATATCGACACCAATACCATTGAGGTCATCACCGATACGGCAGAGGACGTACAAAGAACTATGAACGATGAGCTCAGTCTCACCCTTCCCACCGACGATTCGGCTGTAACGCCCGATACCCCCTCGGGGCTCAAGGCTACCAAGACCGCCGCGGGACTGAAGCTCACATGGAACAAGGTATCGAACTGCGAGGGCTACTACATCTACAGACAGCACCCCAATGGTGACGACTACGGCTACAATTTCGTATACCTCACAGGCAATGACTCCACCACCTACGTATGGAACGACTACACCGACAGCCTCAGGAACTGGGAATTCGCGGTAGTCGCTTATAATCGCGAGGGCTCGGGCTATGTATTCAGCGACGCCGCTCTGGTCACCGAGATAATCGACGAGACTGCCGTTTCGACGGGCGCTCCCGCTACCCCCGTATTCACCTCTTACAACAAGACATATGACGCTGTAAGACTGTTCTGGAACCCCGTTGCCTGCTCGGGTTATGAGGTAGAGTTCAACACCAATACGGGCTACTGGGTATCTATCGGCACCGTAAGCAGCAGCAGCACCAACGTGCGTATTTCCAAGCTGAACGTGAACACCACCTACAGCTTCAGAATGAGAGCCTACAACCTTGATGCGAGCGGCAACAAGGTATACAGCGACTATACCCCCACATTCAACGCTACGACCACCGCAGGAAAGGCGGGTACAAGTACCGTTTCCGCTCCCGCAAAGACCACTATAACCAGGGCGGACACCACGGCTAACCAGATCACCTACCACTGGAACGCCGTTACCTGCGACGGCTATCAGGTATACTACAACACCACGGGCAATTCCTCAGACTGGAAGCTCGCAGGCAACTACTCGAACAACACTACCAGCTACACCGTTACGGGTCTTTCGGCTAATACCAACGTTTGGGTGACAGTAAGAGCATTCAACAAGGATTCGAGCGGCAATCCCGTTTACGCGGCTTGGGCTGACAACTACAAGGCTACAACGGGCTCGGGCTCGTCTTCGACGACCACTACCGCTCCCGCTAAGGTAGCGATCACCAAGATCGGCAGATCTACCAACGCTTTCAGGACTTACTGGAACGCCGTAGCCTGCGACGGCTATCAGCTGTATATAAATCAGACCGGCAACTCCTCCGACTGGAAGCTGCTCGGTTCTCTCAGCGCTTCGACTACCAATTACCGCATAGAGGGTCTCCAGGCTAACCACGACTACTGGGTAACTCTCAGAGCCTTCAACAAGAAGTCCGACGGGACCTATGTTTACGGCGCATTCGCCGATAACGTAAAGGTGACCACAAAGGCTTCCTCCTCGTCGTCTTCCTCCTCGACCGCCAAGACTCCCGCCAAGGTCGTCATCACCAAGACCTCCAAGAGCTATGACGCTATCAGAGTGAACTGGAACGCTATGTCTGTGGGCGGCTATGAGGTATATCTCAACTCCACGGGCAATTCGGGCGACTGGAAACAGGTAGCTACCCTCGCGGGCACCGCTACCACCTGCCGTATCTCGGGTCTTACTCAGGGGCACACCTATTGGGTAACTATCAGAGCTTTCAACAAGGATTCCACGGGCAAGGCGGCTTACGGCGCTTATGCCGACAATCAGAAGATAATCACCAAGTCCAAGACCTCGGCGGCTACCACCGCCAATAAGCCCGCTGCTACCTACATCTACAAGACCTCGGCTTCCAAGAACGCCGTTCGTCTTAACTGGAACGTTCAGCAGTGCGACGGCTACCTCGTATATATGCTCCAGAACAACACCTGGAAGCTCGTTAAGGGCATAAGGGGCTCGGGCACCTACACCTACCGCAAGAGCGGTCTGTATTCGGGCACTACCTACTTCTTCAAGGTAAAGACATTCAACTTCACCACCAATAACAAGAAGGTGGTCGGCAACGACTCCAACATAGTTTCCGTAACAACAAAAAAATAATTGACGGGGATGAGCGAGTGACGGTCAAGGACGGCGTTACATATATCGACGGTGTGCTTATCGTCAACAAGACTTACTCACTCCCCGCGTCTTACGCTCCGGGAGGGCTCACCTCCGAGACACAGAAGGCGTTCGCCAAGCTCCAAAAGGCTGCCTCCGCCGACGGTATCTCGCTTTGGTGCGTTTCGGGCTACCGCGATTACTATTACCAGCAATCGCTGTACAACAACTACGTTTGGCGCGACGGACAGGCGGCTGCCGATAGGTACTCCGCCCGTGCGGGACACAGCGAACATCAGACGGGTCTGGCGCTCGATGTGAACAACGCAAGCCGATATTTCAACGGCACCCGCGAAGCGATATGGCTCGCGGAGCACTGCGCGGACTACGGATTCATTATCCGCTATCCCGAGGGCAAGGAAAGCGTCACGGGATTCATGCCCGAAGGCTGGCATATCAGGTATGTGGGCAAATCGCTTGCAAAGACACTGACCTCTCAGGGGCTTACGCTGGAGGAATACTTCGGTATCACCTCGCAGTATTCGTGAGGGTGTCCTACACTACGGGTTTCAAAAGCCTCCGACCGCTTGGGTCGGGGGCTTTTTTGTGCTTTATTTCGATGCGGCGATTGACTTTTTTCGCGTGATGTGGTATAATAAAAGTCTACCGGATCGACAAGAGGTGATACTTTGGCTAAGGACGAAAACAAACTTGGGGCGGCTGAGACCTCCACGGGCAAGCGCATTGAGATGACCCGCGGAAAAGCCGAACGCTCCCGCGTGAGGATAGAGATGTCTGCGGCGGCGGCGTTCCCGACTTCCCATGCTAAAAAGAAGAAGTCACCTTACCTCATGGACAGGTTGCTCGACCCCCTTGAAAAGAAGTGGGGCAGATACGCGCCAAAGCACATAATGAACTACATCATCGGCGCCATGCTCGCCGTGTTCGTCGTAAATGCCGTCATGGTCGCGAGCAAGAGCATAGGGGTATCGCTTATAGGGCTCATGACCTTCGACCGCGGCGCGATACTCTCGGGGCAGGTATGGAGAGTGCTTTCCTTCGTGCTCGTCCCCGAAACGAGCAGCTACATAGGATTCGTGCTGGAGCTGTACTTCTCATGGCTCATCGCAAAGGAGCTCGAAAGCGAATGGGGAGCCTTCCGCTTCAACGCCTACTACTTCACGGGCGTTCTGGGCTGCATAGCCGCGGGCTTCATCGCGGGGTGGTCTACCAACATATATCTGAACCTCGGGCTGTTCTTTGCCTATGCGCTTTTCTTCCCGAACACGCGCTTTCTTGTGTTCTTCATTATCCCTGTCAAAGCCAAATGGCTGGCGCTCGCGGACGGGCTCTTTCTCCTTTACACCTTCATCACCGCAGGCACAGCCGCACGTATCGTGATACCGCTCTCGCTCTTAAATCTGTTCCTTTTCTTCGGCAGAGATATGCTCACGATGGTAAAGGGCTTGATGAAAAAGCGGCGCAGATAAGCCGTATTTTGCACAAATCGTCGCTTTGTGGAGCTTTTATTTTGTGCATACATACAATATGATCATTTTTACTTGCACAGCAAAAAAAATAATGATATAATAGTATTACGAATGCAAACAACCGCGTATGTAACTGCGAGGCTGATATAGATATGATCTTTTCACGCTTAAAAAGAATAGCCGCAGTGGTCTCGGCGGCGGTGACGGCTCTCGCTTTCGGGGCGGGCTGTGCCAATGATAAGGAACGCGAGGAGATAGTCGTTCCGATCTACGAGACCAAGGATATAAAATACAATACCGAGGAAGTCACCATCGGCGACATCACACAGAAATACTACGTTGACGGCGGCTTCGGTTATCCCTATTACGAAAAGGTCTCCTTCAAAAAGGACGGGCTCATAAGCGAGATACTCGTGGAGGAGAACGATACGGTCAAAAAGGGCGACCTGCTCTGTACCCTCGATTCAGAGGAGCTGGATAAGGAGATCGAGGAAAAGGCTGTCTACCTCGAACAGGCGAAAAAGACCGTGCAGACCCTCCGCACAGAGGGAGAGCCCTCCGCTGCGGAATTGCAGCTGGCGGAAGTATCGGTGGAAGTCCTACAGCTCGAATACGATCACCTCGAACAGTCCTACGATGACTACAAGGTGTTCGCACCCTGCGACGGCGTGTTCAAGCCCGATAAAAAGGCTTCCTTCGGCAGAGACATAACCTCCCAGCGCGGCGCCGAGAGCCTTATCATCGAGGGCGGCAGGGTCAAGGCGGGACAGTCCTTCGGGACTATCTCCGACCACTCACAGGAATACCTCGTCTGCGACGTCTACGATATACAGCTCGAAAACGTGAACTTCGGCACCAAGGTATCGCTCGAACAGGGCGTTACTCAGGCGCAGGGCAAGGTCGTGGACATGATAGCGGACAACGCGGGCGGTATGCAGGTCTACACATACGTGATAGAGCCGCAGGAGGATTCCGACCTCAGCGACCTTCCCGTGAAATGCTGCTTTGACGTATACTCGAAGCTCGATACCGTCATAGCGCCCTCGGAAGCCATAAAGAAATCAAAAGACCGCCAGTACGTTGAACTGCTTATCGACGGCACAAAGATAGAGCAGGACGTCGAAACAGGCATAGTTGACGGCGACAGCACCGAGATATTAAGCGGACTGTCGGGCGGCGAACAAGTGATAGTCAATTAGTCCGGAGAGGAGAAAAAGAGAGAAATGAAAGATGTACTGAACAACGTGTGGCTGAAACGGTGCGTATCGGTGTTCTGCGCCGCCTACGCCGCAGTCATAGCGCTGCTGACCTATGCCACATTCCTGTACGACCTTGTGTTCGTATCGGGAAAGCAGAGCAGCTTCTTCATGCTGCTGGCTGTTACCTCGCTGATATTCATGCTGCTGATGATATACACGAGGGATATGTTCGTGACCAAGCTCATAAGCGTGACACTGCTGCCCGTGGTGTTCTTCCTGCTATTGTTCAACTTGGCGAACGCAAACTGGATACTTATAGTCCCTCCCTTTATCGTGGCGCTGGTGATATTCTTCGCGGCGGGAACGGGCGAGACCGTCAAGGTCATCATGGGCACCATATACCTGCTTCTGTACGTACTGGGTATAGTCGTTTACATCGTCTGCAATATGCTGCTTTCGGGCTCGGCTGTTGAGACAACTCTTGATATGAACATGAACCCCCAGTCATCGGTATACCAGCTCTACAAGGGCGACCTCGTTCACCTGAACGAAGTAGTGACCGAGGAAAACGCTATCTCCCCCGACGGAAGATACCGCTTCTACATGACCGATGTAAAGAACTCCAGCGCGGGCGAGGTACGTATCTACGTAGTCCCCAACGGACAGGACATCAAGCTGCAATTCTTCTCCCTGAATCAGAAGGGTATCAAAAAGACCATAACCAACAAGGGCGTGCGCGGCATAGTCCCGAACGTCGGCTGGACGTATAAGGACAAGGACGACGGCACACAGGAGCTCTGTCTCGTATACCAGCTCACCCCGCAGGACGGCTGGCGCGAGAACGGCGTGACCTCCATGCCCGCCAAGAACTACTGGGAATTCCTCGGGTTCTCGTGATACAGCAAGCAAAGGCACGGCTTTCGGGTCGTGCCTTTTTCGTAATTCACAGTCGGGAATGCGGGTATTTGTTCAATATGCCGATTGAAAAATAACAATAAAAATGATATAATTATGATATATACATTTTTTTCCGAAATGACAGGTAAAATATGACAGGCAAAAAGATCATTTCCGCAGCAGCAGCCCTTGCGCTGGCTGTATCGTGCTTCGGGGCTTACTCCCTCGTAGAGGGTGCGTGGAACGATACCGCCATAACGGCTTCCGCACTGACCTCCGGCAGCTTTGAATATGAACTGCTCGCGGACGGCACTGCCGAGATCACGGGCTACAACGGCAGCGATACTTCGCTTACTATCCCCTCGACCCTTGACGGCAAGAAGGTCACAAGCATCGGCGACATAGCCTTTCTGGGCTGCACGAACATAGCTTCGGTGAGCTTCCCCTCGACTATCACCCACATCGGCGCCGATGCCTTTGACGGCACAGCTTGGCTCGAAAGCGAGATAAACAAGTCTCCCCTCGTGATCGTGAACGGTATCCTTATCCACGGCAGGACTGCCGCGGGCGCCGTGACTATCCCCGACACCGTAACACAGATCGCTGATTCCGCCTTCGGCTACAACAAGGACATAACGAGCGTGACTATCCCCGGGAGCGTAAAGTCGATAGGCGCTTCCGCCTTTAACTCCTGCGATAACCTGAAAAGTGTCACAATGAAAAAGGGCGTTGAGACTATCGGGCGCTATGCTTTCTATTTCTGCTCGGGGCTTACCGAACTTACCATAGCCGACACCGTGACTTTCATCGGAAACTACGCTCTCAACTACACGGGAATGAAGCAGATCACGATCCCCGCAAGCGTTACCGAGATCGAGAAATACGCCATAGACACCTACAGCGGGATAAAGCTGAGGTGCTACAAGGATTCCGCAGGTGAAAAGTACGCCAAGGACAACGGCTTTGACTACGAGCTCATCGAAGATAAGCCTGTAGAGGAAGATATCCTTTACGGCGATGTCAACATGGACAAAAAAGTCGATATGCAGGATCTGGCGCTGCTTCAGCAGTACCTCGCCAAATGGGAAGTCACCATAGACGAAAAGGCTTCCGATGTTGACCTGAGCGGCACTATCGAAATGCAGGACCTGGCGCTGCTTCAGCAGTATCTGGCTAAATGGGACGTT
>CACZJT010000063.1 GCA_902781565.1 uncultured Ruminococcus sp. | reverse complement strand
AGCCCCTTGCCGAGGTCAAGGGCGAGGAGCCCTTGCAGGGGAGGGCGAACGCAGTTCGCACGTGGGGGCAGAGCCCCCGTTGCGCCGCAGGCGCAAAAAGCAAACGTCCCGACAGCACAAAGCGTCCCCAAGAACCGCAAGTCCGAAAGTTAAATCGGCGATACCAAAGAAAAGCCGATAAGTAAGGGCAGAAGCGCCCCGCCCCGCACAAAGTACCGTGAACAGATGTATCGCCGATTTAATTGCACGAAAGAGCGTAAGCGATTTTCGTGCAACCCCCAAACCTGCCGTAAGGCAGGCAACAAGCCCCGACCCTACACAGGAACGTGCGACCCCAAACCACAAGACACCCGAACAAAAACCTAAGTGACCAACGGAGAAAATCCGTTCAATATAACAACCAATTGGAGGTAATCAAAATGGCAGTTAGCTTGACAAAAGGACAGAAAGTAGACCTTACAAAGGGAAATCCCGGACTTACCAAGCTCCTCGTGGGTCTCGGCTGGGACATCAACAAGTACGACGGCGGCGGGGATTTCGACCTCGACGCGGCGGCTTTCCTCTGCGCGGATAACGGTAAGGTGACTTCCGATGCGGACTTCGTTTTCTACAGCAACACCAAGCACGCTTCGGGCGCTGTTGAGCATACGGGCGACAACCGCACCGGCGAGGGCGAGGGCGACGATGAGGCTATCCTCGTTGATCTTTCGCTTGTTCCCGCTAATATCCAGACCATCAGCTTCACCGCTACCATCTACGATGCAGAGAACCGTCACCAGAACTTCGGTCAGGTATCGAACGCCTATATCCGCGTTGTCGATCAGGCGACCGGCACCGAGCTTATCCGCTACGACCTCGGTGAGGACTTCTCCATCGAGACAGCTATCGTTGTAGGCTCCCTCTACAGAAACGGCTCAGAGTGGAAGTTCAATGCGGTCGGAAGCGGCTTCCAGGGCGGTCTGTACGCTCTTTGCCAGAACTTCGGCGTGAACGTATAAGTTTATTCAAGCTACCGTTTATTGTACCCGCTCGCCCCGCGTCGGGTCGGAAGGCTCGGCGCGGGGAACGCGTGCGCTAATTTCATAAGTATCGGGAGGGAAGAACAATGTCCGTTGATCTGCAAAAGGGACAAAAGGTCGATCTTCGCAAAGCCGACGGCGGCAAGCTCACCAAAGTGCTGGTCGGTCTCGGCTGGGACGAGGCGAAAGCCGTCAAGCGCGGCATAAAGAGTTTTCTTTTCGGCAGCTCCTCGCAGTCCATCGACTGCGACGCTTCGGCGTTTCTTTTGAAGGACGGCAGGCTCACGGCTATGGGCGATATCGTTTATTTCGGCAACCTTACTCACGCGAGCGGCGCCGTTCAGCATATGGGCGACAACCTCACGGGCGAGGGAGAGGGCGACGATGAACAGATAGCCGTCGATCTGACGAGACTTCCGACCGAGTATGACAAGATCGTTTTCGTGGTGAACATCTACCGTGCCAAAGCCCGCAAACAGCACTTCGGCATGATAGAGAACGCCTTTATCCGCATTTGCGACGATAAGGGCGCCGAGATGTGCAGGTATGACCTTACCGAGAGCGCCGATAACATGACCGCTATGGTCTTCGGCGAGATGTACCGCAAAGACGGTAACTGGAAGTTCAACGCGATAGGTCAGCCGACCACCGACACCGATATCACCACTTTGGCGGCGAGATTCAGATAACTCATCGGGAGAGCCTGCGGGTTCTCCCGTTTGACGGCTATGGCAGGAGAGGAGTGAGGTTCTGTGGAACTTGTGAGAGGTTACAGAGGAAAACTGGAGGGTTCGCTTGACCCGAACGCGGCTTTCATGGTGCGTATGGAAACAGTCGGAAATGCGGAATATGACGTCTGCTGCTTCGGCGTGGACGCGGAAAACAAGCTGTCCGACGACAGGTACATGGTGTTCTACAACCAGCTCTCGTCGCCGAATAACGAGATAACCTGCGCGACGGACGGCGCGGCGACGGCTTTCATGGTCAACCTCCCCGCCCTCCCGCCGACCATCGTCAAGCTGGTGTTCACGGTGAGCATTGACGGCGCGGGTACTATGGGCGAGATCGCGAGCCACACACTTTCGCTGTGGCAGAACGGCACCGAGCGCATGAGGCTCTCCCTCAAAGGCTCTGATTTTGCGGACGAAAAAGCGATAATCGGCGCGGAGATCTATAACAAGACCGTGTGGCGGATAGCGGCGGTGGCGAGCGGCTTCAACGGCGGGCTTGCCGACCTGCTGGCGAGCTACGGCGGCGAGTCGGTGGAGGAGCAGGCGGCGCAGCCCGCACCCGTTCAGCCGAACGTGCAGCAAGTTCACCCGACCCCTCAGCCGCAGCCGACACCCGCTCAGCCGACCGTGCAGCAAGTTCACCCGACCCCTCAGCCGCAGCAGACACCTGTTCGGACGACACCCACGCAGGTTCAGCCGAACTCTGTGATACCGCCCAAGCTGCCCCATCACGAGCCGATCGTCCCCGATTACACTCCGCGCCCCTTCGTGACGGTGCCGCTGCCGCAGATACCGCCGATTCCGCCCTGCGCAGCGAACGATTACCGCACAGCACCGCTCCCGACCGCGCCGATAGCGCCCCCGCCGCAGAACACGGCTTACAGCACACAGCCGCTCCCGACGGGGTACATGGTCGAGCCCGAATCGCGGTTCGAGTATTTCCGCTGACGGGTCGAAGGAACGAAAATTTTCGTATTTTACTTAATTGGAGCAATTATGACACGCATTTGGCTTAATCACTGGTTCAGCACGGCTTACCACATCATTGATCTGATACGTGAGCCCGAGTTTTACATCATCGGTTCAAATGAACGCCCCGACGCCGTTTACAAGGAGGTCTGCGACGAATTTTACCTCGAACCCGTCCTCCCGCCCGACGAATACGCGGCGTTCTGCCTTGATTTCTGCCGCGAACACGGCGTTGACGTGTTCCTGCCGCGCCGCGGAATGCTCGGTATTTCAAAGCATTTGGCGGAATTTGAAGCCGCGGGCGTCAGGGTAATGGCTGACCCCTACGACAAGCTCACGGAGCTGAACAGCAAGACTGCCGCCTACGAGCTTTTCGGGCGTCTGGGCATCGGGAGCGTTCCCGAGTACCGCCGCGTGACGGACTTAAACGGTTTCAAGGCGGCATATGAGGAGCTTTCGTTAAGTTACGAAAACGTTTGCTTCAAGAAGATCATCGACGAGGGCGGTATGAGTTTCAAGCTCATCGACAACACCCGCAAGGGCTACGGGGCGCTTTTCAGCCCCAGCCGAGTTCGCGTGACCTACGATGACGCGGTGGAAGCGCTCTCGCAGGCGGAGATTTTTCCCGAACTCATCGTCATGCCCTACCTTTCGGGGCACGAGATCAGCGTGGATTCGCTGAAGACCGAGGACGGGGTGATAATGCTCCCGCGCTTCAAGACGTGGACCCGCAGCGAGATCGTGCGGTTCGACCCGTATATAATTTCGGTCTGCGAAAAGTTTTTCGAGAAATACGGTCTCGAATGCCCCTGCAACATACAATTTAAGCTGCTGGGGGATACGCCATACTTCCTCGAAGTAAACACCAGAATGTCGGGGGGCGTGCAGAAGGGCGTTCTTGCGACGGGTGTCAATCTGCCGAACATCGCTGTGAACAAGCTGCTCGGTATCAGAAAGCCTTGGAAAATCGACAAAAGCGAGAAGAAGGTATCGTTTATTGAGACCCCCGTCATCGTCTGAGCGGCAAAGCACGCACATTGCGGGAGATGGTACGGAGACTAATGCCATATTTCCGAAATCGTTTAAGAACGACTGACAGGAACAGCTGTCTCGGAAAATATAAACGTTTTCGTAAGCTATTAGAAGGAGATAGGACAAAAGTGACAGATGAGATACAACTAAAATACGGGGTGGGAGCGCTGCTCTATTGCCCCGCAAACAACCATTCGATAGTGACGCAGATCGCCGAACAGCGTGTAAAACCGCCGTATTCCGTGGCTCTTTGCTTAGAGGACGCGATCGGAGACTGCGCAGTTGAGCAGGCGGAGGAGCAGATGATCCGCTCCCTCGCAGAGATCGAACAGCTTGTCGGTACGGGAGTTTATGTTCCGAAAATTTTCGTAAGAGTGCGCACGCCCGAACACCTTCTGTGCGTTTACGGACGGCTCGGAAAGCTGTACAGCCTGCTTACAGGCTTTATCCTGCCGAAGTACAGCACCGATAATGCCCTCGCGTACAATCAAGCAATTGTCGCTATCAACAAAGTATCGGATAAAAAATTGTACATGATGCCGATTCTGGAAAGCCGCGACGTGCTGAATATCCTCACGCGGCGAAATGCGCTTTCGATCTTGCGGCAATCTATCGACCGTGTGGGCGAATATGTGTTGAATGTCCGCGTCGGGGGCAACGATTTCTGTAATATTTACGGACTCCGCAGACCCGTCAGTAACTCCATCTACGATATCGGGATAATGAATTCGGTGCTTTCGGATATTGCAAACGTTTTCGCTGCGGACTATGTTGTTTCGGCGCCTGTGTGGGAATACTTCGAGAACGACCGCGATCGTGAGGACGATCGTTGGCTGGCGGGTTTGCGTAAAGAGCTTGAGCTTGACAAGTTAAACGGTTTCGTCGGCAAGACTTGTATCCACCCCTCGCAGGTCGAGGCTGTAAATCAGAGCCTACAGGTATCGGAAAGTGATTATCTTGACGCTATGGATATTCTCGGCTGGAAAAATGCCGAACGCGGTGTTGCAAAGAGCGCTGACGGCGGCAGAATGAACGAGGTCAAGTGCCATAGGACGTGGGCGGCGAAAACGATGGCGCTGGCGATGATCTACGGAGTTAGGAGTGAAACTTACCATGAAATACACGCCCGCTGACCTGTTTGTGCTTGCGAAACGCTATGGAAATCCCAGGCGAAGCTACCTTCTTGTCGATCCGCTCCAAGCCAAGCATTTGCCGGTGTCCCCTACGAAATCGCTTTCGATGATGGACGAACTCGGAAGTCAATTGGCGGCTGCACACCCCGATGTGGGCTGTATAATCGGCTTTGCGGAGACCGCGACCGCTATTGCGGGGGCAGCTGCCATGCATTTTCCTCCCGAAACCGTTTTCGTGACTACGACGAGGGAGCCGCGGAAGCCGAATCCCTTTGTGCTGGACTTTTCGGAGGAACACAGCCATGCTGTCAGCCAGCTTCTCGATATTTCTCTTATCGCAAAACTTCTTAAATTCAGCCTTCTGAATGACAGATCCGTGCTTTTGATCGACGATGAGATCTCCACGGGAAAGACTGCCCGCAACATTATTCATGCGATAGATCAAAGACTTCCGCTCCTTGAAAGGTACGGTAAAGGATTCGTTCTCGGCTCGGTCATCAACCGAATGAGTGCTGAGCAAAGGGAAGCATTTGCCGCCGAGGGGATATGTTGTGATTCTCTTATCTACATGGACGAAAACGATCTCGAAAAGCGTGTCTCCGCCTTTGATGTGGAGCAGCCCTCGGGATTGGAGCGTTTGGTTGAACGAAAATTTTCGGAAGTTGATCTGTCTGAAAGTGCAAAGATACCCGACGCACGCAGAGGCGGTGTTTTTGTTCACGACCTCAGAATGTGGCTGAATGCCTTCGTCGAGGCAGCTCTTTCGGCGCTTGCTTCCTGCCGCTCCGTAAGTGCGGGCGAGCGTGTGCTCGTGCTTGGGACGGAGGAGTGTATGCTTCCCGCCATAATGCTTGGTGCGGAGCTTGAAAAGCGCGTAAATGCAGTGGTTTTCTCTCATTCAACGACCCGCAGTCCCATCGGCATTTGCAGCGCGGAGGGCTATCCAGTGACCGAAGGCTACAGGCTTTCGAGCTTCTATGAAGCGGGGAGGGATACCTATATTTATGACCCTGCCGAATATGATCTCGCTGTTGTCGTGACCGACAGCAAAGACGCTTTGCAGCGGCGTAAAGCTATGGAAGACATTACGAAAATTTTCGGCGAGGTTCGGGATTTCGTCATGATAAATGCGTAGATCGTTTAATCAACTATTCTAAAGGAGAGCTATGAAAACATCTTACCGTCCCGAGGACGTGACAATTCTTCTGAAGGACATTACAGGGCTGGTCGAGCCTATGGAAAATATCGACCGCGAACGCATGATCCAGAGCGGCGTGCATTATTCCGAGATGATACCCCGCGAACATCTGCCCAGCGAGGAGTATTTGCAGACTTTTTTCGTCGGGCTGGAGAAGTATTCGCGGCATACCGCCCGCGCCGCGCGGCTTCTTGCCGAAAAAATACTTGCGCAGAAGGGCGAAAACGTTATCCTTGTTTCGCTCGCGAGGGCGGGAACTCCCGTCGGTATCATACTTAAACGTTTTCTGAAAAAGCTGTGCGGTGCTGACGTTCCGCATTATACTATCTCGATAATTCGCGGTAAGGGCATTGACACGAACGCCATGCGCTACATTTTAGCCCGACACCCTGCCGAAAAAGTACAGTTCATAGACGGCTGGACGGGCAAGGGGGCTATCCAGCGACAGCTTTTAGCGGCGATCGGGGACGTACCCGAGTTTTCTGGCGTCGATCCCACGGTCGGAGTGCTTTCCGACCCCGCTCATGTATCGGGTATCTGCGGCACTCACACGGATTTCATGATACCGAGCAGCTGTCTGAATTCCACAGTGTCGGGGCTCATGAGCAGGACTTTCCGACGCGCCGACATTATAGGCGAAAACGATTTCGACGGTGCCCTTTATTACGAGGAATTTGCACCCTATGACCTGAGCTACCGCTTCATTGAGGAAGTCGAAAAACACTTTGATTCGCCGCCTGTTTTTCCCGATGAAGGCTCTCAGAACAGTCCCGAGATCGTCGAGACCGCCTTTGCTGAGGTGGAGCGGGTCGCAAAGGTTTTCGATATTTCGGACATCAATTTCGTAAAGCCGGGTATCGGCGAGACTACGCGGGTACTGCTTCGCCGTATCCCCTGGAAGATACTCGTTCACAGCTTTGACGACGCCGAACACCTCGGACACATTTATCAGCTTGCTCGGGAGAAAAATGTCCCCGTGGAGGTCTTTCCGCTGGGGCATTACAAATGCGTCGGGCTGATAAAGTCGCTGGCTGATACGTAGTTCCGTATCGGAAAGTGACTTTGCTATTGGTCAATTTGCATATTATTTCTTCTTCGATTTGTTTAAAATGCCCTCAATTTCGGGCTTCTTATAAAGGAAAGGTGAAAAAAATGAAAAAGACTATGTTATTTGCGGCGCTGACCGCCGCGGTCATGCTGACCGCCTGCGGGAATGCGGCGGACTCTTCCTCCGAGGCTCCTGCCGAGACCTCGGCTGCCGAAACGACTGCCGCTGCGGGTGAGGAGACCGCTGCCCCCGAGACCGAAGCTCCCGCCGAGACTTCTCCCGCCGAGACCGAAGCCCCCGCAGAAACCTCCGCTTCCGAAACGACTGCGGCTGCCGAAACTACCACGGGGGCACAGACTGCGGCTTCCGAAAACGATTTCCTTTCGGGACTCAACGATCAGATGGCGAAATTCAACGAAAATGTCGGAAACATTTCGGTGGACAGCTTCTCGGTGGATTTTTCCTACGCCGAAGTCCCCGACGCGGGCTTTGAGACTGCCGATGGATCGACTGAAAACGATACCGATACATCTGCCGACCCCGAGACTTCATCGGGCGAGCTTGTTACCGTCGGCGACGATGACCACGGTTTTGTTGACGTTCCCTCCGACTGGAAAATGATAACCGCACCCGATAAGGGCAAGTGGGACATTATCCGCTATTACGACGAGGGCGAGAACAACGTCATTTCCCTCCAGCGCTACGAAGCGACCCTCGCGCAGATGGCGGCGGACAAGATCTACGATCTTATCGACGAAAGCCCCCTTACCGAGATCACGAACAGCTTTCACACCGATGTTCAGGGCATGAGCACCTACCGTATAGATGCGAAAATTCTCGAAAGCGGACACTATCTTTTCGTTTGGGTGATGCAGGACGAGAACGGTGACGCCCGTTATCTCTCTGCCGAGTCGGATTCCGAGGATATCCTTGACATCGCTTCGACTTACAGGATCGCTAAATGAGCGGCGAAAAGGGCGCATTAAGGCTGCTTTGCAGCGATCTTGACAACACGCTGATCTACTCCCACCGCCGCGGACTGCCCGAACCGAGGGTGCTCGCCGAGTACCTTGACGGGCGGGAGCAGAGTTACATCACGGCGTTTTCTGCCGAAAGGCTGGCGCGGCTCGCGGAGGAGGGCGTGACCCTCGTGCCCGTGACCACCCGCACCCGCGAGCAGTACGAACGGATATTCGTGTTTGGGCGCGAGGGCTCGATACCCTGTCGGCTGGCGCTGGTCTGCAACGGAGCGGTGCTCCTGCGGGACGGCGTTCCCGACGAACGTTGGCAGGCGGAGAGCATGGCGGTCGCGGAGCGGGAATTTCCCGAGGTGAAGCGCATTTACGGGAAAATGCTGGAAACTCCCGAGGGCGGTCACGCGAAGCTCATCGAGCCTTTCCTCGCCTATATGCTCTCGGAGCGGGCGGGAGAGCTGACGGAGGAGCTTTCCCACGAGGCTGACAGCTCCCTCGTGACCGTCTGCACTCACAGCCGAAAGGTATACTGCATGGCGCGTTCGCTGACTAAAGGCTTTGCCGTCAGACGTCTGCGGAAGTTTCTGACCGAGGAAGGTTACGATGTTGCGGAGCTTATGACGGCGGGGGACAGCGAGCTTGACGTCCCCATGCTCGAAGCTGCGGACAGGTGCTTCTGCGCGGAGGAGATAGCCCACCTTGTAGGCTCGGAGAATAAGACCCCCCTACAGCACCCCTTGTCCGACGGGATATGTAAGGAACTGGTAAGGGAATAACGCCGAAATACGGTCTTGAAGGAGTACAGCCAATGCTTTACACACACAAAGTACAGTATTACGAAACAGATAAAATGCAGATAGTCCACCACTCGAATTACGTCCGCTGGATGGAGGAAGCCCGCGTGGAGTTCCTCGAACGGGTCGGGGCGCCTTTTGAGAGCCTTGAAGAACTGGGTCTGCTCTGTCCCGTGGCGGAGATAAGCTGTAAATACGTGGGAATGGTGCGCTTCGGCGAGACCGTGACCATTGATGTACACATCATCGAGTTCTCGGGCGTGAAAATGCGGGTCGGATATACCATGACCCACGCCGACGGCACGGTATGCTGTACGGCTGAGAGCCTGCACTGCTTCATTCTCGGAGAGCGTATCGTAAACCTCAAAAAGAAATTCCCCGACATCTACGAAAAGATCATGTCGGAGAATTGACAAAGTATAATAAAACACCCGCAGGATATAAAACAGATACCCATTTAGAAGTTTTGCCCCGAAGCACTTCAAAGTGCTTCGGGGCATTGTATTATATACAACTGCTAAGACAAATCAGAATTTTTTATAATAACGATTCGATTATATCGCCGTTATCATTGATATAAATATATCTTGAGAAATCTTCGTCAATCAACAATATGAATGGACTGAAAAAATCCCAAGTAGCAATATCAAGCATCAGATTTTTATAATTTCCGAAAAGATATATTTTCAGCAATTCATTACTTCCGGATAAAAAGCACAAATACATATTATCATGCGGAGTAGGTTCAGATATATGAGTTATTGATATATGTGCTGGGAAAGCAAAATGAAGATGTTCAATGAATTCTTCGATTTTTATAGATTCAGACCCATCTGCAAATCTATACTTTTCATAAAAATCATCTACATTTTCTATAATTCGTTTTCGTTCATTATCATGATGCTGTTGTGATTGTTTTATCTTTAAGTTCTCTAACTTACTTTTAAGCAAAGATTTCTTTTCCTTGTCCAAAACTATCGCTCCTGTAAATTCCGATTTATGTTAGTTACCATTATAGCACGTCATCTATGCACTGTCAATAGAAACGCCATAGTACTTCTGAACTTACATCAGAAATACTATGGCTTAAAACTTCTATATGAGTATCTTTCTTATATCCCGCGGGTGTTTTTGTCATCATTTGTCCTGCCGATGCCCTCAGGCGGGGGCGACGTAGGTTTTCCAGGCATTATTGGCCGATCTGTAGGTGTCCCAGCTTATCGCGTCGGGATACTGTCCGATGACAGCTTCCGGGTTGCCGTCCGCATTGTGGTCGCCCGTCCACTGGACGTAAACAACATCGTCAACTCCCGCAATGGTGGCTTTATCCACCCACACATGACCCGAGCTTATGCCGTTTACCGCAAGTACGTCATGGACAGCTTTCTGGGCGGGCGTCAGGTTGGACTTGGGCGGTATGTTGCAGTCAACGACCTTTCTGCCGTACTGCGTGAGCACATCGTCTATGCCGAGTCCTTGCGTAGCCATCTGATCCGTGAAAAACTCCTCCACCGCGTTGTAGGCTGTCTTGGCGTTCGTGTTTGCGGCTTTGAGCTTTGCTTTTCTTACATAGTTGAGCATTGTCGGAACAAGTATCGCCGCCAGTACGCCGATTATCGCAATAACGACAACGAGCTCAACCAAAGTAAATCCCTTGGCTTTCTTCATAGAAAAATACCCCCTCCGTATTTCACTATAACCGAGCTTCTTTCATAATTCTATTCTATCCCTATCCGAATGTAAACGTTCACAAGAACATACTATCGAATCGTATTTATTATAACACTAACTTATCACATTGTAAATAGACAAAGTTTAAATTGTATATTAAACGGTTGAAATTCTGCCTTTTTAACAAATAACAATGTAAATAATTAGGCGCTTTTGTCAAGTATATTTACTTATTCGCAATGCGAAATATTGACTTTTCGTTGCAACAAAATGGCGCTCCTTTGCGGAGCGCCGTTTCTTATCTCTTGATGAAATACTCCTCGTACCAGACAAGGAAGGTGTATATCGTCCACACCTTGCGCCAGAGGTCGGAGTTGCCGCCCACGTACTCATCGTAGATGGCTTTGATCTCCCCGGGCTTGAAGAACTCCGCCGCCGCTTCGCCTGCAAAGAGCCTGCGGACATCGGCGTTGTACCTCTCATCGGCGAGCCATATGCGGACGGGCACGATAAAGCCCAGCTTCTTTCTGAAAGCTATCTCCTCGGGGAGGACTGCCGCCGCCGCGGTGCGGAATGCGACCTTGTTCTGCTCCTCCGTGACCTTGTACTCCGAGGGCATACGGGAGGCTATATCGAATATCCTGCGGTCGGTCAGGGGCATACGTATCTCAAGCCCTGCGGCGGTGGACATCTTATCCACGTTCAGGTAGATATCACCCTCCAGCCAGATGCGTATATCCACATCGGACATCTTTGTGAGGGGGTCGAGCCCCTCGTCCTCCTCGTAGATATGCTCCGCCAGCTTTATGGGCAGCACATCGGGGTCGTAGTGCTGCAAGATGCGCTGTTTTTCCTCCTCCTTCATGATGTTGGTGTTGCCCACATAGAAGTTTTTGAGGTTCTCGCCGTAGCGCTCGGCGTTGCGGTACATATTGTAGCCGCCGAAAAATTCATCACTGCCCTCGCCCGAGTAGCAGAGTTTCGTGTGCTTTGCGGTGGCGTTGCAGCCGAGGGTGAACACGATAGCCGAAGCATCGCCCAGGGGCTGTTCCATGTTGTACATGGTGTAGGGGACTATCCCGAAGAAGTCCTCGGGGCTGACCTTCAGAATGCTGTGCTCGCGCCCCAGCACCTCGGCGGTGACGGCAGCCACGCGGGATTCGTCGAAGCGTTCCTCATCGTAGCCGCAGCTGCTTCCGACGGGTGCATCGCTCATAGCGAGGACGTAAGCGGAATCCACGCCCCCCGAGAGGAAAGACCAGGCGCATTCGTCCTCGTCCTTGACCTCGGTCATGATCTGTTTCATGGCGGCGTTTATCTCGTCGGCGTAGTCCTGTAGGGACTTTGAGCGGTCGGGGCGGAACTCGGGCGCCCAGTAGCGGGTGATCTCGGCTTTGCCGTTTTCAAAAGTCAGCGCACAGCCCGGCATGAGTTTTTTGACGCCCTTAAAGAAAGTATCCTCGCCGCCCACGTAAGTGAGGGTCAGGTATATCTGGAGCATATCGCGGTTCAGCTCTTTGACGAAGCCTTTCTGCGACATGATGTCGCGTATCATGGTACCGCAGAGGAGTTCCCCGTCGGCGGTGATGTAATAATAGAAAGGCTTGGTGCCGAACTGATCGCGGACGCAGACGGTCTTATCGCCGACCTTAACGGCGAAGGCGAACATTCCGTAGATATGATCGGCGACGGAAATGCCCCACCTATCGAATCCCGCCGTGATGATAGCCTTTTCGCGTTCGGCGCGTGGCAGTCCCGTGTCAAGCCCCAGCTCGGCGCAAAGGGTCTTGTGATTGCGGATATGACCGCGGTAACATAACAATTCACTCATGATCTTACTCTCCTATCTATAGCAAATCATAATTTATGGGGGTCAAAGACAACCTACACGGAGAAATTGCGTTAGCAAAAAAGCGCCTCCGGGCGCGCTAGCCCGGCGGGGTATGGGGCAGCGCCCCATTTTAATCAGACCGCGCGCAAAGCAA